>NZ_CP059724.1:6600000-6830273 GCF_022369515.1 Paenibacillus sp. 19GGS1-52 | reverse complement strand
GCAGCTCAGCATAAGATTGCACGATGATATCCGCGTCAGCGAGAATGCTGAGTGGTGCAGAATCGCTATGGGTACCTGTTAGCCCAATGGCCAGTGCGGCACCCGCCGCCTTGGCCATGCGCATATCCCCGTTAGTGTCTCCGATCACTGCGACTTGGGAAGGATCAACTCCAAGCCTTTCGCAGGCCAGCTGGACCATATCCGGAAACGGCTTCCCGCGCTCCACCAGGTCTGTGCCAATGACCTCTGCGAAATATTGCCGTATGCCGAGCCACTGCAGGTGTTTCTCCGCCGCTGCGGTTTCATCCGCGGTTACGACTGCGAGCGGTATCCCCTGGCTAACACAATCGTCCAGAAAACGCTGCAGACCGGGCAGAGGCAGAACCGGCCGCTGCTGTTCCAGCATGGCGTCTGCCACTTGTCTGCAGAGATGGACAAGTTCTAGAGACTCCGCCCAGGATAATCCCTGCAAGTAGGCTTGCCAGGATAAGATCGCGTAGAGATCATCCATCGTGCCCATGGCTAACGGACCATTGCGATCATAATCGGTAATTTTTCCCTGTGCGTCATGGAGGGTCCCTAATAAGGACGGAATCAGTGCTTTAGGGAGCTCTCCGAGTCCCTTTTGCTCCATGATTTCAGCGAATTTGCCTAAGAAACGTTCACCCCAGCGTCCCCAGAGAGAGACGAACTGGAGCAGGGTCCCGTCCTTGTCGAACAGGATGGCGGATACAGAGCAAGTTCCACGTGGTGTAATAAGTTCCGACATAAGCGACCGCCTTTATTTCAATTTGTCTAATGCTGCCTGTGCTGTTGCCTGGGCTTCCTTCAGGGCTTCCGCTGCTGGAATATTCTCGATCTGCACCTTGTCTGCTGCGATTGTCAGGGCATCATTGATCTTGCCGCCAGTAGGGTCCTGGAAAGGCTCGGAACCGTGCGCTGCCTGCATCAGTGGAATCTTGATCTGCGGATTGCTCTCGCTGAAAGAGACGAATGCAGGGTCTTGCAGTGCAGATTGGCGGACGGAAATATAACCAGTATTAATGGACCAGAAAGCAGTATTCTCCGAATTCGTGAAGTAAGTCAGCCATTTCATGGCTGCTTGCTTCTCAGCATCGCTTGCCTTGGATGGGATACCAGCCATGATAGCTTGAGCTACCGGCTTTCCTTCGCCAACCCCGGCCCAGCCCGGTTGTTCCATCGCGGATACGATGCTGAAGTCCAGATCTCCCTGATCTCCACTGGAACCAATGTAGCCTGCGGCCTGTCCTTTCATTACGTCATCAATCGTCTTGTACCAATATTCCCAGCCTTGTCCGCCGGAATGAATCTGCATTGTCTTATCTTCGTGAATCCACTTGCGGAACAGATCCCAGGTCTCGATCCACTCGGGGGAGTCGATCAGCACTTTTTTGCCATCCTCGCTAAGAATGTGGCCGCCTTTGCTAAGTGTTGCATCGATCATATTGCCGGAGCCCCACATCGGTTCCCAGCCGAAGAACGTTGTTTTTCCACCGTCTTTAACGGTCATTTTCTCAGCGGCAGCGGCCAGATCTTCCCAGGTCTTCAACGTACTTGGATCTATGCCACTCTTCTCAAAAGCGTCCTTGCGGTAGTACATAATCTGTGTGGTTCCGTACATCGGGAGGAAATATTGCTTGCCATCCACCTGCCCTTGATTCATAAAGGTCTGGACAAAATCATCTTTATTGAAATCCGGCTGCAGAGCGATAAGCTCGTCTATCGAAGCAAAATAGCCCTTGCGGGCCCAGTCCACATTAGAGGAGAGCACGGCAGCAGGGACTTGTCCTGTAGCAATCGCTGCCTGCAGCTTCTGCTCGGTTTCGGTATAGTCGGCTTGCACAATGCCTTTTACAATAACTTCCTGCTGGGAAGCGTTGAATTTCTGGATGAGCGCATTCATATTCTCACCAAGCTTGCCGCCGAGTCCATACCAGAACTCAATAGTTACGGGTGCGCTTTGTGTCGGAGCTGCTGAAGCAGAAGGTGCTGTTGATGCTCCATTTGCTGCTGTAACATTAGTAGCGGAATTCCCACCGCAAGCGGTCAATACCGTAAAACCGGCAATTAAAGACATAGCAGACAATCTCTTCACTACGTTCATCATCATTCTCCTCATTATTCATATATTGTTATCCCGTATATCTGTAAGCTCACCCTTTGCTTGATCCGGCGGTCATATTGACACTTCCCATAATGGTTTTCTGGGCCAGCAGAAACACAAGCAGCAGAGGGGCGATGGTAAAGGCGCTGGCGGCCATGATTAGCGGCCATTTCAATCCGTATGCACCTCCTTCAACGAAAAAGCTACGCAGTCCGGCAGACACCAGTTGCAGGTTCGGGTCCTTCGTGATCAGCATCGGCCAGAAATAGTTGTTGTACTGGTCAATGAAGGTGATCAGGGCCAGCACAGCGAAGGAAGAACGCGTAATCGGTACAATAATGGTCCATAGAATCCGCAAATGGGAGGATCCATCCACTTCTCCGGCTTCTACCATCTCATGCGGAACCTGCAGGAAAGCTTGTCTGATCAGAAAAATGGAGAATACACTTACGCAGTTAGATAGGATCAATCCGGCATACGAGTCCAGCAGATGCAGCTCCGACAGGACGAGATAACCGGGCAAGTAGACCGCGGTAGCCGGAACCATATAGCCAAACATAATTACGCCCGCAAACAACCCTTTTAAGCGGAATTTCATGTGTGTAAGTGCGTAAGCCATCATGCCGGAATTGATGATCTGGAGCAGCACGATGGAGACGGCGACGAAGATGCTGTTGCCCATATATCTGAAGAACGGCGCCTCATGCCAGGCTTCAGCGAAGTTGCCCCACAGCGGGACTTTCGGCCAAAGTGTAGGCGGGGACTGCCAGATTTCATCATTTGTTTTCAGTGCGCTGGTGACCATCCAATAGAAGGGGAAGGCCATCAAGAGTGCAATTACAGCAAAAAACAAATGGCGGGACAGTCTGCCGATTCGAATGATCGTACTCATTCCAAGACCTCCTTTACGTAAATTTTACTGATAGTGGGTGGTCCGTTTGCTGACTCCAAGCGAAATTACAGACAGCAGCATGCAGATGAACACTAAGACCATGGCGACGGTAGAAGCCTCCCCGATTTGGAATGACTCGAAGGCGGATTGATAATACATATAGAGCAGGGTGCGCGTGGAGCCGGAAGGCCCTCCTTGAGTAAGCACGTTAATCTGATCGTAAGCCTGAAGCGCCCCTATGATCTGCACAATGAACAGAAATAGCGTAGTGGGTGAGATTAGCGGCAATGTGATACGGATGAATTTGTAAAAAGGACTCGCTCCATCAAGTCCGGCTGCTTCCAGCAGGTCCGTAGGTACATTGCGCAGCGCAACCAGATAGAAAATCATCGCCCAACCAACCGATTTCCAGATCGTCACGATAAGTACACCCACAAGGGCCCAGTTCGGATCATGCAGCCAGCCGATTTTCTCCAGACCCAGAAAGGAAAGCACGGTATTGGCTAGGCCTACGTCAGGTTCATAGATCCAGGACCAGACGATGGAGACGGCAACCGTTGGGGTGACCCAAGGCGAGAATAACAACACCTGATAGAGGGCAGCGCCTTTAAGTTTGCTATTCATGAGAAGGGCTAAACCCAATCCGATCAGAATGACCGGCAGTACACTCCCTGCACAGAACAGCACAGTTACTCTAAGCGCTTTGTAAAAGGCTTGGTTGCTGAAAAGATCCACATAATTGGTTAGGCCCACAAAGGTTTTCTCCGGGCTCATGAAGTCCCATTCCGTAAAGCTGAGATAAAAAACATACAATAATGGCGCCAGCCAAAATACAACGAACGGAATCATCGCCGGCAGTGTAAAGAGCACAGGCTTCAAACCGCCTATAAATTTCGAACGTGTCATTTTTTCTTGGATACCCCATTCCATCTTTTGTGTTTTGCGGTATAATTCTGAGGAAAGCTCATCTGTACAAAAAAAATTGTACACTCATCCGCCAGTGATGTGGTCAACAGGACGTAAACAGTGATAAGAGATTGTGTAAAATTTTCAGAATAGGGTGCACAAGCTTGTACACTGTGTAAAGTAGAAGATAGAGACTAAGTGAAATGAAGGTGCAACGATTGAAACAGGCCGCCTTTGGCGAAGAGAATGCGGATTTATCTCCACGAGAGCAGTTGCTGCGTCCAATGATTGATGCCATTGCCCAGACGATGGACTTATATGGAGCGAACTATTCGTTCGGGCAGCTCTATGGAATTATGTTTTTTGAGGATAAGCCGATGACACTCGAGGAAATGAAGAAAGTCATGAATATGAGCAAAAGCAATATGAGCTATGGCGTCCGTTCGTTGATGTCCTCCAAGATGGTTACCAAGCTTGATGAGAAACGGGAGCGAAAGGATCTGTACGTTGCGGAGACGGATTTCTTCCAGACCTTCAAGAATTTCTTCACGTTGAAGTTGCAGCGGGAGATTGATGTGATGAAGGAGGCGCTCGGTTCCGTTATGCCGGAGCTCGAGGAACTAACCAGCGCGGCGGACACCCCAGAAGAAGAACGGCAATATTGTCTGAGGGATTTAGATAAACTGCAGCATGCAGTAAAGTATTACAATTGGTTGCAGCAGTTTGTGGATGGGCTTCAGGAAGGCGAGTATTTTGCAAATTTCCCAGCAAGCGGGTTTAAATCAAGCTCAGAATAGCAGTGAAAGCGAGGGGATTTAGGATGTTGAAGTGGAAGGCTGGGTCCATTGCGTTATTTCAGAGTGATCTGTATGAGACGAATTCACTCGTTGTAGAAACTTCGGATTATGTGCTAGTTGCCGATCCCTGCTGGCTTCCCCGTGAAGTGGAGGAGATCCGCCAGTATGTAGAGGGAATTCGTGCCGAAAGAAAGCTTCTACTCTTATTTACACACTCTGACTTTGATCATATTATCAGCTATGGCGCTTTCCCGGAGGCAGAGGTTATTGCAAGCAGAGCATTCGCTGACAAAAGCATGGCAGAGCAAGAGAGTATTCTGGAGCAAATTCGTGAGTTCGATGATAGTTACTATCTCAGAAGACCTTATGTAATAACCTATCCAGTAGTGGATCATGTTATGGAGGCAGACGGTCAAATAATGATTTTTGGAGATATAAGACTGACGGGGTACAGTTCTCGGGGGCATAATAACGATGGAATGTTTACTCTAATCGAGCCGCTTGGCTTGTTCATCGCCGGTGATTATTTGTCAGATGTAGAGTTCCCTTATATTGAGGACAGCATTATCTCATATGAGGAAACTCTACATAAGGTTGAACCCATAATTGCCCGTCATCCCATTACCTTGATGGTCCCAGGGCATGGAGAGACGACGGGTAGCTTAAATGAGCTTAGAAGACGACGCGATGCAGGCTTGAATTATATTATGAATATGCGAGTGGCAGTGGCGTCCGGTGTACAAGGGAACATCGACCAACTGATCGCAGGCTGTGCTTTTCCCCGCAATATGACAAAGTTTCACCAGAGCAATCAGTTGTTGTTCCAGAATGAGCAAACCCCATAGAGCTCAAGATTCAGTTATTCCGAAGCATTCTCTTTTTTATTCTTACTGCCCAAATTAACGTTTAGATGTCCGTCATGACCTCCTAGATGGCCGCCGATTCCAAAGCCAACTCCTTGGCCGCCGCCCAATTGGGCCTTAGCCTGAGCGCCGAGCCCCTGTTCACCCCCGAGGTGTGCACCGGTGTTGAAGCCGACCCCTTGTTTGAATCCCAAGTGCCCATCCACATTAGCCCCGAGCCCCTGTTCACCCCCGAGGTGTGCACCAGTGTTAATACCAGCCCCTTGGCCGCCGCCCAATTGGGCCTTAGCCTGAGCGCCAAGACCGTACTCACCGCCAAGCTGCGCACCGGTGTTGAAGCCAACCCCTTGGTTCATGCCTAAGTGACCGTCGGCGCTCGCGCCGAGGCCGTACTTGCCGCCGACCTGCGCTTCACCATTAAATCCGGCCCCTTGACTGCTGTTTACATCAGCCCCGCCCTGTGCGTTGATTCCATACTTGGCGCCTAAGTGGCCATTTGCATGAGCACCCACACTATTGGGGGCTAAATGCCCATCGGCGTTCAGGCCGAGGCCGTGTTTACCACCCAGTTCTCCGCCTGTCTCCAAGCTAATTCCTTGTCCCTGGCCTATATTTCCATTTACATAACCATTCGCAATTTGGGTTCTTTCGACTTGATTAAACGAGCGGTTGAGATGGAAGTAATGAGAGTAAGGGAAGTTAGCGGGTTGACGATTATATGGATAAGCTGGCTGCCGAGCTTGGCTGTTCGAATATTCATTTCCAGTGGTCATGTATAGCCTCCTGTATAGATTTGATTATATAGCCTATTCATAGAGGCATTCTAATGACACCCTCTTGAGGGGAGAACAAGAAGAAACAATTTGAGCATCCTTGATGCGACAGGAAAAAAACCGCTCAATGAGCGGTTTGAGGATATATATAGGGATGGATATTTACAGATTCAGCTGAATCTTGCGGGTGCTCAGCACGCCTTCCAGACCAGTGGGGTCTGTGCTTACTTTATGGGCTACAAATTGCTCCGCCCGCTCGGATGTGCGTATACGCAGCGGCTTGTTCTCCATGTGCACTAATTCCCACATCACGTCGGCAACGGACTCGGACGTCTGTGGTTCAACGTTTCGTTTAAGAAACGTCGCCGTATAAGCATCCAGAATAGGTTTATACTCATCATCTAGAATCCCACCAGTGCTGGCGACATGGCCCAGAACAGTTTTGTTGAACTCGGTGGCAATTGCCCCTGGTTCAAGTAAAGTAACGTCAATATTGAACAATGGCTTGTAATAGGTAGCCAGACTTTCCAGTAAACCCTCAAGTGCGAACTTGCTGGCGCAATAGATCTCATTCATCGGTTGACCGACCAAACCGCCTACGCTGGATGTGGCGATAATATGCCCATATCCGGTTTGGCGCATAAGAGGCAGTGCCGCTTGAATAGTATGCATTACTCCATAAACATTAGTATCGAAGACACGTTGAATGTCCTCTACAGGTGCTTGTCCCAGTGATCTAAGGTACCCAAATCCGGCATTGCAGAACAGCACATCCAGTGTTCCATGTTCAAGCTCAATACGATCGATAACAAGTTTAATGCTCTCCGGTTTCGTAACCTCCAGCTCTACCCAATGAAGATTATTTTCCTCCCCGTACTGCTGTTGCTCACGTGCTAAATGACGTGTTCCGGCATAGACGGTCCAGCCTTGGCGCGAAAAGGATAAAGCCGTTGCCAAGCCAATTCCGGACGACGCGCCGGTGATGCACATGATTTTATTTTTACTCATAATGGTATACCCTCCGATAGTTTTTTCATAAATATTTCCCATATTATAGCATGAAGCCAGTCTTACTCTAAATAAAGCGGGATTTTCTCTGCGAAACTGACAAATAACATAAATTTTCGCAGGATTAGCATGACTTGAGTTGCTATAAGTGTTTTCATTATTGTAGACTATAATTAATGTCTAGATGTAAGCGAATGGAGAGGGACAATGGAAGTATTCAAGCGTTACTTCGCGAATTTAACAGTCCGGCGTTTTTTGATTTTGGGACTAATTGCGCTGCTGTTGTACAGTATTAGAGATATGCTGAATCTGGTGTTGCTGACATTTTTGATTGCTTATGTAATGAACAGTTTTCAGGTCTTGCTGAGCAAGCGGATCAGTAGATACGTCAAGGTGAACAGCAAGGTAATTATTATCATTTTATACCTTGCGCTGATCAGCATGATCGTATTGGCTCTGGTTAAATACCTGCCTAAGGTGTACACGCAAATTAAGCAATTAACCAATTTCCTGAGCAATTTAACCCCTGAAGATCTTCCAAAGAACGATATTACTCAGTATATATTCAATATGCTGAAGGATTTGAACTATCAATCCTATATGAATCAGGGCATAGAATATGTGCTGAAGATAAGCAACTGGGGCACAACCTTCGTATTAGCAACCATTCTGAGCCTTGTGTTCATCCTAGAGAAGAATCGGATTGTCAGCTTCACCTCCCGCCTGAGAGAAAGCAAGATTTCGTGGTTCTATGTAGAGTTGGAGTACTTTGGCAAAAAATTCATCTCGTCCTTCGGCAAGGTGATTGAAGCGCAGATTCTTATTGCGTTGTTCAATACGTGCTTTACGGTTATCGGACTGTGGGTACTAGGCTTCTTTTTCGTCCCGTTTCCCTACCTCTTTGCACTGTCTATTATGATATTTCTGCTCAGCTTAATTCCGGTTGTCGGCTTTGTGATCTCACTGATCCCGTTGTGTATCATCGGTTATAATATTGGCGGGCTGTCCATGATGATTTATATAATGGCGCTGATTGCAGTGCTGCATGTCATTGAAGGTTATTTTCTGAATCCGAAGCTGATGTCCTCCAAGATGAATCTGCCGATGTTCTACACCTTTATCGTACTGCTGTTCTCCGAGCATTATATAGGGGTTTGGGGCCTTATTCTTGGCATCCC
Organism: Paenibacillus sp. 19GGS1-52; assembly: GCF_022369515.1. Lineage (NCBI taxonomy): Bacteria > Bacillati > Bacillota > Bacilli > Caryophanales > Paenibacillaceae > Paenibacillus > Paenibacillus sp. 19GGS1-52. The sequence goes on along the minus strand of NZ_CP059724.1, from coordinate 6,821,731 downwards.
GATTTTTGTCTTCTTTCTCGATATTTTGGAGATCAGCAGAGAGAAGCAATAAGGCGACCCCCCCTTTTTATGAATATAAAAGAATACCAAAAACCCCAGCCGTATATGGCCGGGGTTTTTGGTATTCTATAGGGGCTGACTGTAATATGTATCTCTATTAGCCAAAGGTGGTAAGGGTGCTCTGGGTCACGATCTCTCTCAATTCTGCTTTGTGTGCGGTATATTGCTGTGCTGTAATATTTCCTTTAGCTAGTCGCAAATCGAGCTGCTTGGTGAGCTGAGAAATCTGCAGATTAATCACGCTTCCAATATTTCCATCATTGTCTGCGGCAATATCATGCAGTGACTTGCCATCATATAAAGCTTCATATAACTCTTCGTCTGACACTTGTTTGAGGCCCTCCAAAAATTCATCTTTATCTGCAACACCTGTTGTTGACCATTTGGCGACCGGGCTTGCATTTACTGTGGTTTTGTTCCAGTTAATCCCTCCGAAGGACATGGCAACAACCATGGTTCCGACAACCATCACGCGTTTTATATTCATTTAAATCCTCTTTTCTTATTTTGAAATACCGTCAATGGATGTGTTGTAGATCTCTTGCTAAAATTCATTCTAAAGGAACAACCTGATAGCAACCTTAAGCGTACTTTAAAATAACCTAAAGATTCAATTCTTTGGTCTGATACACAAACAACGCTATACTACACTCAAGAGGATACAACCTAAATCCCAAGTGAAAAGGTGAACCACTGATGAATAAAAAGGTACTAGTAGTCGATGATGAGCCAGGTATCGTAAGCGCGATTGCTTATGCACTCCGGCGTGAAGGATATGAAGTGGATACGGCCGGTGACGGAGAAGAGGCACTTAGCAAGGCGTTGACTTTTCATCCGAACGTCATTGTACTGGATGTGATGATGCCCAAGATGAGCGGCTACGATGTCTGCCGGAAGCTGGAGCATCGGGACGACATTGGAATTATTTTGCTCACCGTTAAGAATGATATTGTCGATAAAATCGTCGGTCTGGAGCTTGGCGCGGATGATTATATGACTAAGCCATTCGAAATCCGCGAGCTGCTGGCCCGCGTAAAGGCGCTGCTGCGCAGACTGGATAAGAATACGGGCGAGGTCAAGACAGAGCTTATTCAATATGGTGAGTTGCGGGTTCACCCGGATCATCGGACGGCTCAGCTTGGCGAAACGTTGCTGGAATTAACCCCAAAGGAGTTCGATCTTCTGCTACTCTTGTTGTCCCATCCCCAACGTGTGTATATGCGGGATGAACTGTTGGAGCAGGTATGGGATATGGATTATGCAGGAGGCACACGTACGGTGGATATCCATATGCAGCGTCTGCGTAAAAAACTGGGTGATCCGTACCAAAATATACTGCAAACCGTTTATGGTATTGGATACAAAGCTGTACCGGAGGCGAGGAGTTATTCATGAGAGTGAGTATTAAACTGAAATTCAGCCTGTTTCTGGCGGTACTGCTGATTCTAGCTGTAAGTGTGTTAAGCTATGTCGTTCTGCGCGGAGTGGAGCGGAATCAGCTGACCCAGACGGAAGGGTATCTGGCCCAGCATGTCAAAACCGTCAATCTGCGGGTGAAGCAGACTTTTTATACAGGTGCGCGCCTGGAGCCGCAGGCGTTCATGCAGCAGCGGGGCCGTGAGCTGGCGGTAGAACTGGCTGGATTCACCGGACTTGAGGTGACACTTTATAATGCTAAGGGGCTGCTCGTGGGTTCCTCGGTTCAAGGCAATCCAAGGCCCAGCACTCCGGATGTGAAGGCAGTGCTGGCCTATGCGCTGCAGAATAAAATTGCTTATGAGAGTGTTGGGGAATCACTTCTATACTTAGCTCCGCTGCAGGGGCCTGAGGAGCAGATGGGGGTAGTACAATTACAATATTCACTGAAGAGCTCCCAAAGCTTTCAGCGAACATTGCAGAATTTATTCCTAAGTACGGGGATAGCCGTGCTGGTCTTCAGCTTCATTCTCGGCTATCTGTATTTCAATCGGGCGGCCGCAGCGATTAGACGACTTAAGAAAGCAGCGGAGGATATTCGCCGTGCCGATTATATCGCAGCCCCTCCTTTTCGGCGTAAGGATGAACTGGGAGAGCTGGCTGAAGGCATCTACTTCATGAGTAAGGAAATTGAGAGCAACATCGCTGCCAAGGATGAGGAGCAGCGTAAATTACAGTTGGCTGTGAATAAGCTGCAGGCGCTGGAGCAGCAGCAGAAGCAGTATATCGGCAACATCAGCCATGAATTCAAAACACCCCTGACCGCCATTAAGGCCTATGTGGATCTGCTTAATATGTATGATGATGATCCCAAGCTGCTGCTGGATGCCAAGGTCAACATTGCTAAAGAAACACAGCGACTGTACGAAATGGTTGAGAAGGTGCTAGAGCTAACTGCGCTGGAGAAATATGATTTTGAATCACAGGCAGAGCTGCTGGAAGTGTCGGAAGCCCTGCGTGATATTTGCGGCCGTATGAGCGGCAAGGCGGAGCGTTACGGGCTGATTATTACCCTTGATGTGGAGCCCGCTCATATCTGGATTGATCGAGAAAGCTTTATGCATATTTTTATCAATCTGCTGGATAATGCGATCAAATACAATGTCCCGGAAGGGACGATTCATATTCATTGTGAAACGAGGGAAGGCCGGGTATGGCTGACCATTCGAGACTCTGGCATTGGTATTCCCGAGGAAGCAAGGGACAAAATATTCGAACCCTTCTACACGGTCAACCGGGATCGTTCCAGACAATCCGGGGGTACGGGGCTAGGCCTGTCACTAGTGCGCAATTTGGTGGAGAAGCAGAATGGGAGTATTGCTCTCTTAGAGACGGAAGGGGAAGGCTCGACGTTCCAGCTGTCTTTTCCGGCTATATCCTGAGGTCTCGAATGGAGCTTAATGTTTGAATTAACATCAAAGTTTACAACTTGGAAACATCCTGTGACGGTTTGGAAATACTCCTCTAGTATACTTGGAGCAAGGATTCAGCTTCCGAAGCAGTGGTGGACAATGTGATTTCGAGGGGGACATCATTCATGCAGAAGATCATCAACAGTAAGCTCGGCACAACCGTGCTAATTCTGCTTAGTACGCTTAGCTTGCTGTCCATTGCTGCTTGCGGCACGGGAGAGACTGAAGCTCGGAAGATCATTGAGCAGTCGGGGAAAAAGATCACCGTGATGGATAACACTACCGAGTCCGTTTATACGAAGCTCAAACTTACGAGCATCGATAAGTTGGAGGGCGTGCGGGGAATGGATTGGGTTAGTGAGGACATGCTGGTTGTGGACAAAGAAAACAAAGAACAGACCCCGGTCACCGTTGAGGGTCAGCAGCGTTATCCGCATAATTTCTATCTGCGTGACTTGGCCTCCGGCAAGGAAACACCGCTGAAGGAAGGCGAGAAGAGCCTTGGTTTCGCGTTGCTGTCACCTGACAAGAAGCATGTATTCTATAAAGAGGTGTATGAGGCTACGGGTATCGGCTATATTATGGATATGGAGACTGGCGTGTCTGTAAAGACGGGTGATGCGGAATTCATGACCACGGAGGGCGAATGGGCGGACAATGAGCATGTTATTTTTCCGAATATGGAAGGTAATATTGTTAGAGTTGATGTGAGCGGTAATAGTGAGATTGCAGTCAAGACCGGAGTGGGTTATGTGCATAATGTGGTGCAGGCGGGTTCGATCATTTATTACATTGCCCATGAGGACAGCCAACTGATCGCCTATGATACGGAAACCAAACAATCAGTGGTGCTTACAAAAGAGGTCATGTGGGCCATTCCCTCACCGGATGGTGCCAAGCTGGCGCTGGTGAAGCGGACTGCACCTACGGAAATGACGCTGTTCCTCTGCGATACCGCAGGCAATGAACTTTCCACACTGGCTTCTGGCACGCAAGTATTCGGCACAAGCTGGTCACCCGACGGCAGTAAGATAGCCTATACTACCACTTCCGAGAATGGAAATGAGAACGGGTTGTTCATCACCGAAGTAGAGACAGGAGAGCAAACCCCGATTTCCAACGATATGCAGGCCTCAGACAAGCTGCGCTGGAGCCCTTCGGGCAAGAAACTATTGACCTCTACATCGGTCCTCAAGGACAATGCCTATCAGTTTATGGCGTACGTGATTACGTTATCTTAGGAAAGATATAGCAGCAGACATCCTTCGCGGGTGTCTTTTATATTGTTTCATTAAAACATACTTGACAGGTGTGAATAAAGGGGTATATGATAGCACAAATACTTCACCACTAATTAAATGAACAGTAAAATAATATGTTGAGCCGATTGGACAGCCAAAGGCTCCCGCACTTTTCCTAAGAGAGGATCTGGTGCCGGGAGTCTTTTTGTGTTCGAACAGGGGCGGAAATGCGGAGGAATAGATGAGCGAGAAGCACTGGGAGCAGCTGGAGCAGGCCGATTGGCTGTTTCGCAAAATGGTTCGAAGATTTGTGAAGGAACGGGATCGGGTTTCGGTGGAGGGGATAACATTGCCGGGGATGCTGATTCTGCACAAAATCATCCGTGAGGGTGAGCAGAAGCTTGGCTCTTTGGCGGAGCAGTTGGATTTCACCTCTGGTGCCATCACCGCATTAAGCGACAAGCTGGAGGCAGGCGGATATACGGTGCGCAGGCGCAAAGAGGATGACCGCAGAACGGTATTACTGGACATTACGGATAAGGGCCGGGAAATGTATGAACGTAACGGCAACATCGGGGCCCGATGTATTACGCTTCTGTTCGCGGGTTTTACGGAGGAAGAACTGGCTCTGCAAAGCCGCTTCTATGAGCGGATCATCAGCAATCTGGAGGGCTTCGCGGATGCTCTTCTGGAACTGGCGCAGCAGAATGCTGAAACTCCCGTCCCGTCAGCTCCTGAACAGAAGCCGCAGAGAAACACGAAGAAGAGTAATTATCTAAGCTACTAACAAGCAGAGGAGACATGAATCAATGGGACATTCAACCGTTTATCCAACAGGAGCAACACTATATAACACGGGTAAGGCTTGGAGCGGGTACACCGTATATCAGGCAGGGGATGAAGGTGTCGTCTTGATCGACATGAACGGCAAAGAGGTGCATTTGTGGAAAGGGCTGATCGGCTTTCCTGCTAAAATACTCCCGGGTGGTTATGTGCTTGGAAGTACAGGCAGACGAGATCCCAAGTTCGGCATTCAGGATAATGTAGATCTGGTGCAGGTCGATTGGGACGGCAATATCATCTGGAAATTTAACAGCTACGAGCATATCGAGGACCCAGGTTATGAGCCACTATGGTATGCACGCCAGCATCATGATTATCAGCGGGAAGGCAATCCGGTAGGTTACTACGCACCAGGGCTTGAGCCGAAAGTCGCTAGTGGCAAGACCCTTATCCTGGCTCACAAGAACCTCTATAACCACGAAATCTCTGACAAACAGCTGCTGGACGACACAATTATAGAGGTGGATTGGGAAGGGAAGATAGTTTGGGAGTGGGCCGCCAGTGACCATTTTGCCGAGCTGGGCTTTGATGAAGCTGCCAAAAATGTGCTGTTTCGTGATCCGAACACGCGGTCCTTCGGAGATCTCGGCGGCGGGGTAGGTGATTGGCTGCATATCAACTCGGCTTCTTATGTGGGGCCGAATAAATTTTATGACGCAGGCGACCAACGTTTCCATCCGGATAACATTATCTGGGATGCTCGGGAAGCCAATATCATCGCCATTACAGAAAAGAGCAGCGGTGCCATCGTCTGGAGACTTGGACCGGACTATTCCCTACCGGAAGTGAAGCATATTGACTGGATTATCGGCCAGCATCACGCGCACATTATTCCGCAGGGCTTGCCAGGAGCAGGTAATTTGCTTGTATTCGATAACGGCGGCTGGGGTGGTTATGGCCTTCCCAATCCATCCTCACCTATTGGGCAAAAGAATGCGCTCCGCGACCATTCGCGGATTCTGGAGATTAATCCAGTGACGCTGGAAATCGAATGGCAGTATACCGCAGCCGAAGCTGGGTTCTCTGTTCCGACCGATTCTTATAAATTCTACAGTCCTTATATCAGCTCTGCCCAACGCCTGCCTAATGGCAACACGCTCATTACGGAGGGATCTAATGGCCGACTATTTGAAGTTACGCCCGAGCATGAGCTGGTCTGGGAATATATATCGCCATATACCGACCGGAGAAATACGAATATGGTCTATCGTTCCTATCGTGTGCCGTATGAATGGGTACCACAGCTTAACAAGCCGGAGGAAATAGCTATCGAGCCGATAGATGTAACTAGCTACCGAGTACCGGGGGCAGCGCCAAAAGGCTCAGATTCTATAGTGAGCGTTGCAACTACACTGCCGTTCATGGATGGCGCTGCTTGCGTAGCTACTACGGATGAGAGCAGCAGCCGGACAGCCAAGTAGACTATTCTATTATGAAGAGGTGCGTACACTTGAAAAAATCATGGTTTGGTTCAGGTTTTCTGCTCTTATCCCTATCACTAGTCCTACTCTTGTCAGGCTGCAGCTCCAAAGGAGACGCCGCGGCGTCTGAAGGAACAACGGGCGACAAGCCAGTGACTTTAAAGATCAAAATTGCTGATATCAATACAAATACGACGTTCCGTGTGGCTGTGGATAAAGGGATTTTTGCCAAGCATGGTATCGATGCCGAGATAGTGAACTTTGGTACACCGGCGGAAGGTGTAAATGCACTATTCATTAAACAAGTGGATGTTGCTTTCGGTGCGGATTTCCCAGTGCTGAACGCCGTAGCCAAAGGGGATTATTCCATTATCGCCTCCGCAGGTCTGGCAACAGATGCAGCAGCTGCAACGTGGAAATTGTTCGTTAGCGATACCATTCAGCAGCCGGAGGATTTGAAGGGCAAGAACTTAAGCTTTATGCGGGGCACATTTTTGCCTTACCTGTGGGATGAATACTTGAAGGAGAACCATATTGCCCTTGGTGATGTGACCTTGACGGGACAAGGAGCTTTTGATGAAGCTTATATTGCATTGAAGCAAGGCGATGTGGATGCAGCTTGGTTTAGTGGTTCTGCGCTTAATGATAAGCTGAATGCTCTTAAAGGTGTGCATGAGCTTACGGATATGTCTAAGACGACGGTACGTCTGGGTATGGGGATTGTGACATCCAATGATTTTGCGAAGCAGAATCCTGAAGGAATCGCCAATTTTCTGGCAGCCGTTAACGAGGCTTCAGTCTATGCCCAGGCCAATCCGGATGAGGTTGCCGACATTATGTTCAAAGAAGTGAAGCAGCCGAAGGAGAATACCTTGAAGGATCTACCGACGAACCCTTGGATCGTTGGGTTTACGCAGGCTGCTTATGACAGTCTGGCCAATCAGAAGAAATATATGGTCGACACCGGCATCATCGCCAAGGATTTTGATCTCGGCAGTAAGCTGAGTCTGGAGCCGTTGAAGCAGGCTTTGCCGGAGGCAGTTACGTACGAGAAATAGCTTGGGGTACGAAGCTATACTAAGATGTCTATGCTCACAAAACTTTCGGGAGGTGTCTTAACATGTCTTTACCTGCCAAGCAGAATACGATTCATATCGAGCAGCTCCGCAAAAGCTACAGTGAGCCAGCAGCCGGAGAGCTTCATTACATTATTAAGGACGTAAACCTTGTTATTAAAGGCGGAGAATTCTTCGTGCTGCTGGGCCCAAGTGGCTGCGGGAAATCGACGTTGCTGAATATGATCGCCGGTTTTGTCTCCAAATCTGGCGGCAACCTACGGGTGGATAATGTTGAAGTGAATAAGCCGGGCAGAGATAGGGCGGTTGTTTTTCAGCAGGCAGATTCTTCTTTGTTTCCTTGGCTGACTGTTCGGGAGAATGTGGAGTTTGGTCTGCGGATGAAGAAGACCGCGAGAACGGAGCGGCGTAATATCTCAGACCGGTATATCGCACTTGTAGGGTTGAACGGGCATGAAGAAAAGTTCCCGAAAGAGCTGTCGGGAGGCATGAAGCAACGCGTCCAGCTGGCACGGGTGCTGGCGAATGAGCCGGCTATTCTGCTGATGGATGAACCGTTTGGAGCGCTGGACGCGATGACCCGCCGAACGATGCAGAAAGAGCTGGTGAATATTTGGCGGGAGACGCATAATACGGTCATTTTTGTGACCCATGATATTCAGGAGGCCCTGCTGTTGGGAGAGCGTATTGGCATTATGTCTGTAGGGCCTTCCTCCAATATCACCGACATTTATGAGAACACGCTGACCTATCCGCGGGATGTAGCCTCACCAGAGTTCTACTCGCTATACAACCAGATTCAGCAACATTTCGAAGAACAGGATTAGGTGGGATATATGATGAAATGGATAGAGAAGAAATGGGTTTCCGTATCTTTATTGTGGATTGCCGTCCTTGGCATTTGGCAGCTCGGAGCTGTTATCTACGGTGTAGATGTCATTCCTGGACCCTGGAGTACCCTGAAGGGTGGGCAAGAACTGCTGGAGGATGGTACCTTGCTGCAATATATTGGCATAAGCTTTTACCGAGTACTGATAGGCTGGGTTCTGGGCAGTCTGGTCGCCATTCCGGTGGGGCTTATTATTGGAAAGGTAAATCTGATCCGTATCTTTGCCGAGCCGTTCCTGAACTTTATCCGCTTTATTCCACCCATTGCCTTCATCACGCTGTTTCTGGTCTGGTTCGGGATCGGGGAGCAGTCGAAGATTGCGCTGATTATGTACGCGACCTTTTTTATCGTGGTGCTGAATACTTTAACAGGCGTAATGTCAGTGGAGGAAGACAAAATCCGCTCCGCCCGCAGCATGGGGGCCAATGAGTGGCAAATCCTGTTGCATGTGATCGTTCCGGCCACCATACCTTATATTTTCACAGGTGTACGGCTGGCGATGGGTACCTCCTACATGGCTATTATCGGCGCGGAGATGATCGCTTCCAATGAAGGCGTGGGTTATCTGATCTGGAACTCGCGGTTGTTCTTCCGCACCGATTGGATCTTTGTAGGCCTGTTCTGCCTTGGTTTTATGGGCTTTTTTACCGATCGGCTGTTCGGCTGGTTCGGCAAGCGGGTGCTGTACAGATATGGCGTGGTCAGTGTGGGAGCGAGAAGAAGGTAGCAAGCGAAATGCAACTCTAACTGTCCTTATGGGCAGTTTTTTTGTGCGTCTATCTCTTTACTTGCCAAGCCTATTTATTTACAAATGTTCCTATCTGGCTTAATGCCAAGGAAATAGTAGACCTCTATACTGCAAGAGGGTAGAGAACAGCTTGGAATAGAGAGAAGCCCGCAAATAAAGAAATAGGAGTGAAAGGGAAATCATGAAAAAAGGGATCAAGAAACAATGGTTGCTGGGTTTAATGCTGTCCTTGCTCGTCCTGTTGCTTGCTGCTTGTGCAAATTCGGAAGCCAATGCTGATAACACGAACGGAAATTCGGGGGTTAAAGAGTTAAGCCTGCCTGAGCTTGAAGCTGCAGCCAAGAAAGAAGGCAGCGTGGTCAGTGTAGGTATGCCGGATACTTGGGCCAATTGGAAAGATACATGGACTGATATTACTGGGAAATATGGAGTTACACATGCAGATACAGATATGTCGAGCGCAGAAGAAGTTGCCAAGTTCGATGCAGAAAAAGATAAACCGACTGCAGATATCGGCGATGTTGGGATCGCTTTTGGCCCTGTTGCGGTAGATAAAGGGGTAACACAACCTTACAAAACCTCTTACTGGGACGAGATTCCAGCTTGGGCGAAGGACAAGGATGGACAATGGATTGTCGGATATCAAGGAACCATTGCCTTTTTAACGAACACTAAACTTGTCGCTGATCCACCTAAGAGCTGGGAAGATCTGAAGAACGGCAACTACAAAATTATTGTTGGCGATGTTACCAAAGCTGCACAAGCTCAGATGGCCGTGTTGGCTGCAGCGATTGCCTTTGGTGGCGATGAATCAAACATTGAACCGGGAATTGCCTTTTTCGAGGATTTAGCTAAAAAGGGTCGTCTCTCCAATGCCGAAGCTTCGCCTGCCAACATTGAGAAGGGTGAAGTTGAAGTAACGCTGTTATGGGATTTCAACGCGCTGAACTACAGAGACCAGATCAACAAGGATGGTTTCAACGTTGCTATTCCAAAGGAAGGCAGTGTTGTGAGTGGTTATGCAACGATCATCAACAAATGGGCTCCGCATCCTAATGCGGCTAAGCTAACCCGGGAATATATCCTCAGCGATGCCGGACAGATTAATCTGGCTAAAGGATATGCCCGACCTATCCGTGATAGTGTCATTCTGCCGGACGATGTGGCGGCTAAGCTGCTGCCAGCAGATGAATATGTCAACGCTAAACCTGTCAGCGATTATAAGGCTTGGGAAAAAACAGCCAAGAGCATTCCGCAGCTGTGGCAGGAACGTGTACTTGTCCACTTGAACTAGTTATTTCTAAATGCAGTGAATTGTAAATATTGGGGCGCCTTCGTCAGGTATGCGATGAAGCGCCCGCTTTTTATTTCCATGTAAGGAGCGAAACCAAGATGAAACTGAGAAAACGCGGCGTGATTCTAGCACTACTCCCCTTCGCACTGATGGTGCTGGCGTTTCAGCTTGTCCCTATATTGTCCATGCTGACAGGCAGCTTTCGCAACGAGGACGGAACAGGTTTTACGCTGGGGAATTATTTGCATGCGCTGCAGAGTGCCTATTATATGCAAGCGATCAAGAACAGCCTGCTGATCTCCATCTCCTCCAGCCTGCTCGGAATAGTGATTGGGCTGGTATGTGCCTATTGCATCACCCGTTTTACTCCAGCTGTGCGTGATCGGCTATTGATGCTGTCCAATATGACCTCGAATTTCGCCGGAGTTCCGCTAGCCTTCGCCTATATTATTTTGCTGGGGAATAATGGTGTGTTTACGCTGTTGTTCAAACAGTGGGGCTGGAGCGTGTTCTCGGATTTCAACCTGTACAGCTGGTCGGGCCTGATATTGGTCTATGTATATTTTCAGGTTCCATTAGCGCTGTTGCTCCTGTATCCATCGTTTTATGGGATTAGAGAGCAGTGGAGGGAGGCTGCCTCCTTGCTGGGTGCAGGACCCTGGCAGTTCTGGAAAACCATTGGCCTGCCGATTCTGTCTCCGGCCATCTTCGGCACACTTGGCATTCTGTTCGCCAATGCGATGGGCGCTTATGCGACGGCGTATGCTCTAGTTGGCGGCAATTATAACTTGCTCGCCGTAAGAATTGGATCACTGGTCGCCGGTGATGTCGTCACTCAGCCGCAGATGGGCAGTACGCTGGCTGTACTGCTTGCGTTAACAACCTTGCTGGCTGTGTATCTCAATCACCGGATGCTTCGGCGCGCACAGCGATTCGGCAGCAGTGGACCGCTCCGAAAACCGCAGCCCAAAGGCAATGTTGCGCAGCGCCTCAGACCTGCGGCCAGAGAGGAGATGTAACCATGAACACACGAAAAGCGGGCTTCGCACCGCGTACTTTTATGCTGCTGCTGATGGTTTATTTATTGCTTCCCCTGCTCGCGACCGGCCTGTATGCCTTTGCACAGGATTGGCAAAATAGCTTGCTGCCTAAGAGCTGGACGCTGAATTGGTTCAGTGAGATGTTCAAGGATATCCGCTTTCTGGAGGCGCTGTGGACATCGCTCTATCTATGCTTTATCAGTGTGGCGCTAAGTCTTGCCGTGATGCTGCCAGCTGTCTTTGTAATCACCCTCTATTTTCCGCGCTGGGAGAGTTTTATGAAGGGCATTGTTGTTCTGCCCTATGCCGTGCCGGGCGTAGTAGCCGCAGTTGGGCTTATTCGTACTTACTCCTCGGGGCCGCTGAATATTGCCGGAACGGCCTATCTGCTGATCGGTGCTTATTTTGTAGTCATTCTCCCCTATATGTATCAAGGCATTCGCAACAGTCTGTTAACCGTTTCTGCCGTAGAGCTGCTGAATGCTGCTGAACTGCTGGGCGCCCGCCGTAGAACGGCTTTTGTAAATGTAATTCTGCCTAATATTTGGCCGGGGGTTATCGTCTCGACATTGTTATCGTTCTCCGTCTTGTTTGGTGAATTTGTGCTCACGAACATGCTGGTCGGTGGTCATATTAAGACTATCCAAGTGTATTTATATCAGCGTGTTGGAGAAAGCGGGCATTTAGCGAGTGCGATTGCCATCTCCTATTTTGTATTTATTCTAGTTCTGTCGACAGTACTGATGAAGCTTGGCAAAAAAATGGGGGGAGGGGTACAGGGATGAAGGATTATTTGAAGCTGCAGGGTGTGCGCAAAATGTTCGGGAATTCATGTGTACTGGACGATGTGGATTTGGAGATCCGTGAAGGGGAGTTAGTGACGCTGCTCGGGCCTTCCGGCTGCGGAAAAAGTACGCTGCTCCGCTGTATTGCAGGCCTTACGGAGCTTGATGGGGGCAGGATTATCCTGGAGAACAAGGATTTGGCGAAGCTTCCTCCCCGCAACAGAGAGGTAGGAATGGTGTTCCAATCTTATGCACTGTTTCCCAATCTGAGTGTGAGCCAGAATATTGAGTACGGGATGAAAATGCGCGGGTTATCCAAGGTCGCACGTCGCAACCGCTGCGAAGAACTGCTGGCCATGGTCGATCTGGAAGCCAAACGTGATGATTATCCACAGTCGCTTTCGGGCGGGCAGCAGCAGCGTGTCGCACTGGCCCGCTCGCTGGCAGTCCAGCCTAAGGTACTGCTGCTCGATGAGCCGTTAAGCGCATTGGATGCCAAGATCCGCAAGAACCTGCGGACGGAAATTCGCGATATCCAGAAGAGGCTGAACATGACGACGGTATTTGTCACCCATGATCAGGAAGAAGCGCTCATTCTCTCTGATCGGATCTGCATTATGAATGGCGGACGGATTGTTCAGGATGGCTCACCGGAGGGGCTGTATACAGCGCCACGTACGGAGTTCGTCGCCCGCTTCATGGGCAGCTATAATGTGTTGAGCCGAAGCGAAATCATGGCGTTGTTCCACGGAGTGGAGAGTAACTCCGAAAGCTTTGCCATTCGTCCAGAAGCAGTCTCCCTGCTTCTAGAGGGTGAAGGCTCCTTGGATGTTGCAGACGGCAAAGTTCTGGTGAGTGGAACCATTCATTCGGTGTCTGTATTGGGCAATATTATTCGTTATACAGTCGATACAGCAGGCATTATGTTGACTGTCGATGCTCTGAATGACGGGCGCTTTCTGCGGATAGGAGAACAAGATCACGTTACCTTGGTACTGGACCCTTCACAGTTGCTGCATCTGGAACGAGAAGGCGCATAAATATATTAAATATAGTAGAGGAGGCAGGACAACAATGACCGAAATAACGAACAAGCTCATCGTTGTAGTATTGGACGGACTCAGATATGACGCGGCCCGTAAATATATGGGCTATATGGAGCATCTCGTGGAGCAGGGGATATTATCATGTTATAAAGTCCAGTCGGAATTGCCCAGCCTGTCACGCCCTCTTTATGAAGTGCTATTAACAGGCACACCAGTGGCGAAGAACGGCATCACGGCGAATCATATCGTCAGGCTGAGCCATGAACAGAGCGTCTTCCATTTGGCCGTTGCTGCCAATCTGCGCACAGCCGCGGCTGCTTATCATTGGGTCAGTGAGTTGTACAGTTCTGCACCGTTTAACCCGTTTACGGATCGTCATCAGCACAATGTACTTAAGCCGATACAGCATGGCAGCTTTTATTTTGAGGATCAATACCCGGACAGCCATGTGTTTGCAGATGCCGAGTATTTACGGCAAGCGTTTGATCCGCATTTTCTGTACATCCACTCTATGAATATTGATGATGCCGGACATCATTATGGCGGGGAGAGCAAGGAATATGAATATTCCGTACGGAAAGTAGACGGTTTGCTTGCGACTGTATTACCGCTCTGGATGGAGCAGGGCTATAAGATTCTGGTCACGGCAGATCATGGAATGACCTCGAGCGGTTATCACGGAGGAGTTACTCCTGCAGAGCGGCATGTGCCATTATATACGTTTGGGGACGGTGTGCTGTCACTGGAAAAAGAGGTGCAGGCGCTGCCTCAGCTGCGGCTCGCTCCGCTAATGTGCCACTGTCTGGGTCTGGAGCCTGCGGCCGCGATGAGCAAGGAGGGTTTGCCTCCTTTTGTACCCGTAGTGTCACGTAAGGAGGAAGATGAGGCGGTGCAATTATAGGTCGAAATGGGCTGGGAGATGTACAAATATTATGTCTAAATACGAAAAAATGTATATCTAAACCCAAGATGATTTTGTATAATCTTTAGTATATATTACCTATTTAGGGGGTTTGTTTGTGAGTAGCTCAAGAGCTCTAAAATGGCTTACAGGTTCGTTAGAAATTATATTGGCAATTCCGCTTCTTGGAGCCGCCATTGTAATTGGTAGTGGATATACCGTACTAGGATTAACGTTTATCCTACATGTAGTAACTTTGATCTTATCCTCGAAGAATAAAGAGCCATTTTACGGTTCAGTATTGGGGATTATAACGTCGTTGCTGGCTTGGATTCCATTTGTAGGTTGGATCCTGCATTTAATCACTGGAATTCTGCTTATGGTAACTGCAGCACAGAAGCCTCGTCAAGCAAGAAATAATACATATCAGGCCTAAGGACTAGCTATAGTCCGAGGTAGATTACAATACAGCCCGATTCGGTCATTTTCCGAATCGGGCTGTATTCATGTTATAATGAGGAAACATTTTAGAGCGCAATAAAAGGAGACATACCGTAATGGAAGTAACAGCACAAGAAGTAGCGGAATGGATGGTTAAGGAGATTCGCTTTACCGGCACTTTGTATCAGACGGCTGCGATTGAATATGTTAAGGAGAATTTCGGGGAGCAATTTGTATTTGTGAATGAGAATGGCAATGCTTCGCTTTCCAAAGATGTGAAGAAGGTTTTCCGCAAGCTGCATGGCGGTAAGATTGCTTGGGACCGGGATGGGTTTCTGTGGGCCTGGACGTAACAAAACAGATCATTAGCGTAACCGCGATGATCTGTTTTTTTTTGCGTCTATATAACTAAATATATTCGGTCATTCCACGTTCCTTCAGCAAATCGACGATCTCCTTCACAGACTGCGCCTTATCTTTGGGACAGATTAAGAGTGCATCCTCGGTGTCCGCAATAATAAAGCCATCAACGCCAAAGGTTGTAATCAGCCGGCCGTTGCCGTAGATGATGGAATTGTGTGTGTCGATGCCCACATGATTCGCTTTGATAATGTTGCCTGCTTCATCCGGAGGGAAGATTGCCCCCAGTGCATCCCAACTGCCGATATCATTCCAGCCAAATTGACCGGACAGCACAACGACATCATCAGAGCGTTCCAGGATGCCATAATCAATTGAAATGCTTTGCAGCGTCGGATAAATCTGGTTAAGCACTTCTTCTTCCTGTTCGGTACCCAAACAATCCCTGATTGGCAGCATAGTCTTATAGAGACGAGGCAGGTAACGCTTGAAATTATCGATCACAACAGATGTTTTCCAAATGAAGATCCCGCTATTCCATAAAAAATTGCCTGATGAGAGATAACCCTGCGCTTTCTTGAAGCTTGGTTTCTCCACAAATTCCGCAACCTCATAGATGGCGACAGGATTCGTAGAAAGTGGCTCTTTATCAAAGGCAATATAGCCGTATCCTGTAGAAGGGAAAGTAGGCTTAATCCCGATCGTTACAATTTTGTCTGACTCCATGGCAACCGTGCAGGCTTCGTCCAACGTCATCCGGAATTGATCTTCATCAGTTATATAATGATCAGAAGGCAAGACGACCATTAAAGAGTCACCGTGTGCTTTATCAATGGACAATGCCGCAAAAAGGATGCTTGCTGCCGTGTTTCGCGCCACAGGTTCGATCAGTATGTTTTTTCTGGACACACTGCTATGCATGATACTTTCCATTAATACGGCCTGAGAACGATTTGTCACGATAACCGTATTCTCCTGAGGAATAATCCCTTTGAAGCGTTCGATCGTATCATTTAACATAATATCGTTGCCGCTGATATTCAGCAGCTGCTTCGGTGTCTCTTGTCTGGACAGCGGCCAGAAGCGTGTTCCGCCCCCGCCAGCTAGGATGGTAGCGAATCTATTCATGATGCATCACCAAATGGGCAATAGAGTAGGAAATGATACTTTCCGAACCTTGATTAAGGTTCAATCCTGTCGAATGGATGCCGTCATAACAAGCCCCGGTTTGCGGATCAATCAGAGAAATATTCAAAGAGTTATGTCCTAAATACCATTGGTAGCATAACTGAGCTTGCTTCAGGTAAGCAGGGTCTTGGAGAACAATAGCGGCTTCTTGGCAAGCAAGCAGCATTTCGCAGGCTTCAATCGGCTGTTCGTCATATGGAGCAGCTTCTCCAGCTCTCAGCAACCAGCCATGGCTGCCAATCGGCTTATAATATCCTTCTATAGAAAAGGTCTGCGATGCTAGAAAGTCCAAGCTTTCCTTGGCAGTGTCCTTCAATTGAACGTTGCCGGAAATGCGGAAGGCCTTTAACAGAGCCCAAGGCAGCATCGAATTTCCGTACGTAAGGCTGTCTTCGAACCAATTCCAACCCTTCCCTTTGTTGCGGCTGTAGGATTCGTGTAGACGGACAGCAATATTCTCGATTAGGCTGAGGATAAATGCTTTGGGCAGGAAGGCTTGTTCTTCCGCTGTATTTGTATTGTGATGGTATGGAAAAGCGTAACTTAAAGCATCAGGCGTCTCTATTAAATAACTTAGGCCTACAAGTGCATAGGCACCAGCGCGAGGAGAGACAAGCGCCTCAAGATGCGGTAAGGCTTGGTTGATCAAGTAACGACAGGTATTCATTAAATTATCAGGCAGGGAGTCCGCATGCGAGAGGGCGAAGCCTAGCGCCCATAATGTGCGTCCTTGGCAATCCTCAGAGCCACTATCCTCCATAAAGGAACGGTTATAATCCATGAAATTTCTGAAGTTCCCAGCTGTATTCTGCGCGTGATGGATGAAAGAAATATAAGTATGAATCAGGTCCAGCGCCGCTGAATCTTTCGTACGACTGTATAAAAGAACGGCTGCGATTAGAGCCCGCGCATTATCATCTGTGGTGTAGCCCTTGGAACGGTCAGCAACACCAAACTTCGTATGCTGAAAAATCCCAGTATCATCGGTTATTCTGTATAGGTAATCAGATTTGAACTGTTGAATCGTTGGGGTTTCCATTAAATCACGCTCCTATTGGCTAACTCGGAGATTGCGATTTTTTCCTGAAACAGAGCAGCATAGGTTTTGGCAATTTCGCTCCACATCATCGTTTTTCCCAGTTCCAGCGTACGGGCTTCCATTTCCTTCACCATATCAGGGTTATTTAGTAATTGTAGGATACAAGCTTCTAGGGAAATGGAATCATGAAATTGTGCCAGCAATCCCCTACCTTCGGCGAGCATTTCCTCGGCATATCGATAAGGAGTGGAGATAATGACTCGTCCATAACCTACTCCATATGCCAAAGTACCACTAACGGCCTGATCTTTACCTAAATAGGGAGTCATATAGATATCTGACATTACAAGCGAATGAATGACTTCTTCTTGCGTCAACAGCTTGTCGACGAAGAGAACGTTATGTTGTAGATCACATTCTTCCACGAGATCCAACAGCTTTTGTCTGTATACCTCGCCTGTTTCTAGTTTAACTACCGGATGTGTTTTTCCCCAAATGATGTAAAGAGCCTCCGGATGCTGACTAACTACTCCGCGCATAGCCTCTATGCCGTACTCAATTCCCTTGCCAGGACTTAAAAAGCCAAAGGTGGACAATATTTTTCGGTCTGCAAAGCCGTATTGTTCTTTGAGTTTTGCTCTGGATTCGCTTTGGACATAAGGCACCCCATGATGAATAAAGGCAATTTTTTGGGTGTCAATTCCATAAATAGAGGTCAAGTCCTTGACGGTAGACTGCGCCATCGTTACAACTTTAACAGCCAGTTCCGCAACCCGATTGATGATAAAGCGTTGTTTGACAGATGGTTTTGTCAACACGGTATGAAAAATGGCGATATAGGGAATCCGAAGTTTCTCGACGAAAGGAATTAAATATTCTCCGCTTTCGCCCCCATAAATACCGAATTCATGCTGGATTACAAGCAGATCAACATTTGAAGAGTTAAGATAATGGGCTGTTTCTGTATAATCTGACTGATTTTCCTGGTCAATCTCTCTAAGGACCTGTTCCCCATATTGGTAAGAAGCATTATTGTTATTAATAGCAATAATACGAGGTTTGTTGAAGCCCTTAATCTGTGCAAATTGATCTAATAAATCTTGTGTGAACGTTGCAATGCCACATTCTCTTGGCAGACTCGTGCCCAAAAAAACGATATTTCGATTGCGATTTATGTTATCCATTCAAAGAGCCTCCCTATGAATCCATTTTTTGGAGAAAAAAAAGAAAATAAAGAGGACTTTATTTTCCAGAGAAATTTTTTTATTTAAAATTATTGTTAAAAATGCAATTGTTTTCCTTTTGTTACTATATCATGACCGTTTTTTCTTGTCAATTTCATTGACTCTCCTGTATTCTATATATATATTGATGTTGGAGGTGCAAGTATGCCAGTAATAAAGAGTAAACTGAATGAGGTCATGTTGAATCATGATCCAAAACTATCCATAAGAAAGCTTGCAAAAGATGTTAATTATCACTTCGATTCCGTGCGTCGGATGTATAAAAATGAGATGGTACAGTACCCCCGTGATTTGCTGCTGAAGCTTTGTTTATATTTTGATGTTCAGCCAGGGGAACTCATTAGAGTCGAGGCGGATGAAGATAGTGATTGTACAATAGAGGAATCGAATGATCGTCAGGAGGACGGAAATGACAACGAATCTACTGAAGCCCGCAACCTGTGAGCAGCTTTTGGATACATTTTTTGCGAACCTGCGTGTAACGACGGTGAAGAAGTTAACCTTCTCCGGGGTTGGAAATCGGGATGTATATAATATAACAGCTCCGTTTCAATATAACGGGGAGGAAGTGCTGCTGGGAAGAGTAGAGGAACGAAATAGTGAGTTCTCCCAAGTCTTCTTTTTCACCTGTGAGGATGAAGTTTGGAGTCCACGTATACATACACATACATACAACCTGCAGGATCCATGCATGACCATCATTAAGGATGAATTAATTGTAGGTGGAGTCGAAGTCATTACGGATGTCGATGTTCCTGATAAGATTGTTTCATGGGTCACTCAATTCTATCGTGGATTTGATATAGATTCGTTAAATCATTTTTCCTCCGGTCCTGGTACGATGAAAGATATTCGCCTAATCGAGCTTGGGGATGGCCGAGTAGGGGTATTTACAAGACCGCAAGGTGAACGGGGTGGAAGAGGGCAGATCGGATTTACGATTATTCCTTCGCTGGAAGAATTAAATGAGCAGACCTTTATTGAAGCAGAGGTGCTGCAAGATCAATTTGTGTCAGAAGAGTGGGGAGGGGCGAACGAAGCCCATTTATTGAGCAATGGCCATATAGGCGTTCTGGGCCATATAGCCTGTCTTGATCATAGTGCAAAAAAACATTATTATTCCATGGTTTTTTCGCTGAATCCTGAAACCTTCGAGACTACGCCGATTAAGATTATTGCTACAAGAAGTGACTTTCCCATCGGTCCCGGCAAACGGCCAGACCTGAACGATGTTGTTTTTAGCGGTGGACTGATACGGTCTGGTAATGGCCGGGCAGTACTTTCTGTGGGAGTTAGTGATGCGGAGGCTTACCAAATTGAGATCCCCGACCCTTTTTGCGAATATGAAGCTTGAGAACGGCTGATTTGACTAGATTCTATGGTCATGTTATAATTAGATTGACAAGAATTTATGGTCAAAGAGAGCGGGAACTATAAAATGAGTAAATTAATCCAATTAAATGAACGTGTCGCTGGAACAAAGTCCGAAATGAAACTAGCTAGAAAAGAAGGACGTATTCCGGCTGTATTATATGGTGTAGGTAAAGATACGCTTACTTTGGAAGTTAATGAAAAAGAAATGCTTACTATGCTGAAAAAGAATCCACGTGCGATTCTAGAGGGCAAGGTATCTGATGCTAAAGTGATGCCGATCATTGTTCAGCATATTGAAAAAGATACTTTCACAGGTAAATTAGTGCATATCGACTTTCAATATGTGAACATGTCCGTTAGCATGGACAGTAATGTTACTCTTCATTTCTCTGGAGAACCAGTTGGTTTGAAATCAGGTGGAGTTCAACAGGTAGAAATTTATGAAGTACAAGTTCGTTGTATGCCTGATGTACTGCCAACTTCGATGGAAGTTGACATTAGTGGTCTTGAAGTCGGCGAACAACTGCTCGTTTCCGATCTTGTTTTCGTAGACGGCATTGAAGTATTGACTGATCCTACTACAGTTATCATTCAGATCAAACTGGTACAAGAAGAAGTTGAAGAAGAAGTAGCAGCAGCACCAGTAGCAGAAGTAGTAACACCGGCCTAATATCAAAACTATACAGCATTAGCTAAAACCCCTTACCGCAGCAAGTGTTTAGATTCGAGATTCATGAATCTTCGCACTGTTGCTGTAAGGGGTTTTTAGGTTATACCGGGACGACTCGGCTGTCCTTCTCCATAGAAGAGCTGCAGAGCGGGCAGGGCTTTACGGATAAATGATCCTCAGCCCCACCTGCTTTCACACGCGTCCAGCCCGGGCAGGTCTTACCGGTACATTTCCATACAGGAACCGTATGGGTTCTTACCGCTAAGGTTCTGCTGGCTGGCAATGTTCTTGTTGTTACAGGTCTACTTCCGTAAGCAGGTGCTTCGGATGCAGCAGCAGAACGGAAAGCCGATAGCATAAAGCGGGAGACTTCGGCTTTTTTGCCTCGATGCTGTGCAGGGGAGCTGATAAATAGCTCCTCCCGAGCCCTCGTAACGGCTACATATGCAAGTCTGCGTTCTTCCTCCAGTGCCCCCATATTGATTGCTCCGCTGCTTCCACCCGCTTTCTTCCGATCCTTCAAACGATCGCCTTCCAGTGCAGAGCTATGCGGAAGAATACCCTCAGAGGCTCCAATCAGGAAGACAACCGGAAACTCTAGCCCCTTAGACTTATGAATCGTCATCAGCGCAATCCGGTTACCCTGCTCGCTTGCTCCAGGTAGGCGGTTATGTTCATTTCGCTCCGTAACATTGGCAATGAAATCAAGGAATGCGGTTATGCTGTCGAAGCGCTCCGCCGAGGCTTCCAGCTCGTCCAGCATTTCTTTTAGAGTCTCTCTGTGTAGTGTCGCCTGAGAGCGCCCATTGGCCTCGATGAAATAATCGTAGAATTGGGAACGGATCTGCCGGATGGCTTGCACGGGTGTGAATTCTTGCAGGTTCCGGATGAGATCGAGCCTTTCTCTGAGCTTGACGCCTTTGAAATCCTCCATACCAGGCATTGATAACAGATGGATCATGGGTCCTTGCTTCGGCTGTACAGTCTCCATCCGGCGGATGTGCTCCATGCCTTTTTCACGGTTCATATATAAGGTTGGCAAGATATTCTCGATTGCGGCAAAGTCACGCCGGTTCACCGAAAGCCGCAAATGGTCCACCACCGGCGAAATCAGCCAGTGCTCGTACAATAATTGGCTTGCACCATAATCGATATAAGGAATATCGCGCAGGAGCAGCAGTTCCAGAATAGCCCGGTTACTGCTTGATGCCCGGTACAGCATAGCGAAATCACTATACTCTCGTTTACCGCTCTCTACTTCGCCCAGAATATGCTCGACCATTTGCTCGGCCTCTTCGTCTGCAGTTTGCGGACGCATGTATTGAGGCTGATTGCCGCTAAGCTTGGCTGATTGCAGGGTTTTGGAACGCCGCCGCTTGTTATGCCGGATAATTCCGTTGCCCAGCCCAACAATAGCGGGACTGGAGCGGTAATTGATATCCAGCGTAATCACTCTTGCCCCCGGATAAAGCTGCTCAAACTCCAGAATAAACTCGCTGCGTGCGCCGTTGAAGGAATAGATGGTCTGATCATCGTCTCCGACGACCATCAGATTATGCTGCGGATGCGAGATCATCTTGACCAGCTCGTATTGCAGGGCGTTCGTATCCTGAAATTCATCGACCATGACGTACTGATAGCGCTGCTGCAATTCCTGCAATAACCCTGGCCGCTCCCGCAACATCTGGTAGGCGATTAAGAGAACATCATCGAAGTCGATCTTGAAATGATCTATTTTCCATTGTTCATAGATTGTCAGAATGGCTTTCATCTCTTGCTCAGCCGTTGTGCCTTCCGGCAAATCCGCAAGCTTGCCCATATTCATCTTGAAGGAGGAGAGCAGTGCCAAGAGGGTTTCCGGTGGATAAGCGTCCTTAGGCAGACCCAGCTCACGCATAATCTGCTTCAGCAAAATATGCTGGCGGCGCGTCTCGTGGAAAATCTCCTGCTGCAAGCCCTGTCTGCGCAGGAAATACAGGAAAAAAGAGTGGAACGTGCGAGCCTGCAGCCGGGCAGCGTCGTCTGCGCTCACCCCAGGCAGCAAGGCTATGCGTTCACGCATTTCTGCCGCGGCCTTGCTGGAGAAAGTCAGCAGCAGCAGTTGGCTAGCATGGATGCCGCGTACAGACAGCAAATAACCGGTTCGGCAGATCAGAACCGACGTTTTGCCAGAGCCAGCCCCGGCTAGTGTCAGCAGCGGTCCCTTATCGTGCCTTACGGCGGTAATTTGCGGGAGGTTCAGCAGAATTCCACCCTCCTCCAGCCTGCGGAAATATGCCGAATCGTTCTCCTCCGGCTGAACCAGTTCTCTACTGGTCTGGGCGGAGGCTATCTTTGCTTTGGGTATTTGTTCTCCGGTCGCGCCCGGAGGGATATTATGAAATAACAGTTTGTTCAATGCATTCACCTTCAATAATTTCTTGTGTTGATCCATTAGCCAATCTACAATATACCATCCCCGCTGGATGGATGCACAAATTTGAGATTTTTATAAATGGATGTATGTAACCGCCCCTTATCTTAAGAAGGCGGTTCTGCTGCTTTGACTAAGGCGTAATACCTATAGCTAAACCGGTAAACGTGATGGGTCCGACGACATTAGCCGTATTGCCTGCAGCCGCAATCTCACCAGTCAGTCTGTATACGACAAAGCCAGTCGTAGCGGGCACGTTGAAGTCAATCGTACTGAAAGAGGCAGTATAGAACATTTCCGTTAACGCTGCAGCTTCCACGTTTAAGACCTTGGTGAAAATTTGAATCCCCGGAGCGACATTGTTATCCAAGCGGAAAATCCGCAAGGTGACGATAGGATTGCCGCTGATTCCTTGCAAGCCTAATGTGCCTTTCAACTCTACACGATTGATTGCAGGAACGGGTGGAACGATGAAGATGCCAAGGTCGGCCAGTAGGATTCCTGGACTCACTGGAAGTATCACTGGAGCTGTGCCGCCTTTTGCGTTGCTGGGTACACTTGCTTTGTAATCAAGTAAATTATAAGTGCTCATAGCTATATAGCCTCCTTGTTATTAATTGGGAACAGGTCCAAAAGCCAGCGCACTTAAGGTAATAGGGCCGGCGACAGTTGCGGGATCGTTAAGTGCCAGTCGTTCTACGGTTAAAGTATAAATGTGACCACCCACAGGAACGTTGAAGTCAGCCGTAATCAAGCGCACGCAATAAAATTGTTCGGCTGCATTTTGAAGCCCTTGTTGGGAAGTGAAGATAAGGATTCCGTCACGGAATATGCGGAAGAGAACTTGCGGAATATTTAATGTAGCCGCAATCCCGATGGTTGCATTCAGCTCAACCCGGTTATTAGACGGGCTTCCTGGAGGTATTAATACAGATACTGCTGCCAATTGCACGAATAGAGGTGTCAAAGGTACTGTGATGGGTAGTGTTCCTGCTGCTGTAGCCGAAGGTACAATGGTGCCTGCTGCCAGTAATGATACAGCCATAATGCTCACTCCTTTAGGATAATAGAATAGTGGTCTACGAAATGGTTAATCCGCTGAACGTAACCGGTCCAACAACCTGGACCGTTGATAGTGCCACAACAGAAATAATAGCGGAGACATTCAACAAATATACGTGAAAGCCTGGCGGTACCTCCTCATCAATGGTGCTGAAGCTAATGTTATAAAAGTAATTACTTAACGCTCCTACAGTTTGTGTACCTAGCTGCGTGTTGAAGATTTCTTGCCCATCCCGATAGATGTGAAACTGCAGAGCATTGTTGAATGTAGGACCAATGTTCTGAACGCCGACATCAGCAGACAACAGAACGCGCCCGTTAGCCGCGGGTGTCAACTGCGGAATGAATACCCCTAGATCAGCAACTTGAAGCTGTGTGGGAACCTGTGGAATCGTGACTGGCGGGACCCCACCGGAAAAGCCATCGGGTACGCTGGCGGCATAATTCAGGATACTAATTGTCATGTTCATCCTCTCCTTCTTTTTTTATTGTGTTGCTAGAATAGTGTATTCAAGAAGATTAATAATTCTATGTATACTTTCCTAGTTTGCTAGATACTTTTAGTGCCTTTTTTTAATAATGGCTATTTAAGATTTATGAATAGAGACGTTGTTGCTATCTGCGATCTTTTTGTGAAGGCCCATGCCTTTTGCCCTGCCGGCTCATATCTATAAAGCAAATTCATTAATCTGGAGATGAGATGAACGTATGTCTTTGCCCACTATAGATGTGCTGATCCCGGCAATTGAGAAGGATTTGGCTACACTTCCCTATGTTATTGACGCTGTCCGAGCACAGGTTAAGCATCCAATCGGCCGTATTCTGATTGTCGCTCCCAAACAGCAGCGAATCCTGGATTTTTGTCAAACCAAGGGCTGCACATTTATTAATGAGAATTCGGTTCTGCCGCTGACCAAAAAAGATATCCACTACCGTTCCCGGACCTGGGAGCGTTCAGGCTGGCTGTTTCAACAATTGCTGAAGCTAAACGGCGACAAGCTGTGTACGGCTGACTATTTTCTCGTCATTGATGCCGATACAGTTCTAATTGCCCCGCACCGGTTCCGTGCGAAGGGGAAGACACTTTTTTACAGCCGCAATTGGAGCCAGCCCCAGTATTTCGTGACCTATAGAAAGCTGATGGGCCGTAAGGTGGCAGCGAAATCCTCTTTTGTCACCCACTATATGTTATTTGAGCGCACCAAGCTGGCCCGGATGAAAAAGGAAATTGAAGCAAAACATCATATGCCTTGGTATTCGGCGATCCTGCACAGCATGGACCGTTCGAAGCAATTTGCCTTCTCTGAATTTGAGACCTATGGCAATTACCTGTATTCCACTGACCGTAGCGGAATGGCAATCCGGAAGGCCCTCAATAAGGGGCTCCACATGAATGCAGGACAGCTCTCCAAGGCGCAGCGGAACAAGCTGGCGGAGAAGTACAGATCACTTTCTTTTCATAAACGCAAGGGTTACGTGAGAACGCCGAAGTAAAGAGTTCGGATGAAGATGAGGTCGCCGAGGATGTCGTATTAGGCCAAAGCGGTGAATCTATCATGTACGGAAGGGGGTGTTGGGCTTGCAGGTTGTACTCTTGTCCGGTGGATCGGGCAAAAGGCTGTGGCCGTTGTCGAACGAGGTCAGATCTAAGGCTTTTCTGAAACTTCTACCCAAAGCGGGCGGTGGGGTGGAATCCATGATTGAGCGGGTATGCAGAGGGCTGGCGGAGGCGGAGTTGCTTGCTTCAAGCTGTATTGTGACCCATCGCAGCCAGGTCGAAATTACCCGGAAGTCTGTAGGTGGGGATATTCCGGTATTGGCCGAACCGCTGAAACGGGGAACGTTCACGGCTGTTGCTCTGGCGGCAAGTTATTTGCATTCCGTTCGGAAGATTCGGCCAGAGGAGATCGTAGCTGTGATTCCGGTGGATTCTTATGTTGAAGCCTCGTTCTTTAAACGGCTCCAGCGGTTTCCCGAGGTGCTGGCCGAATCAGGAGCAGACCTGGCGCTGCTTGGAGCCACGCCGCAACTTCCCTCCACACAATTCGGATATATACTACCCAGAGGTACCTCAAGTAGTGCTGAATATTTACAGGTTGCGCAGTTCTCCGAGAAGCCGGATGAAGCTAGGGCCGAATATCTCATCTCCCAAGGAGGGCTTTGGAACTGCGGGGTATTCTCCTGTTCCCTGCAGTTCTTGCTCACCTGTCTGGAAGACAGAGGTCTCACGACTGTGTATCAAGAGCTGTTGGAACACTATAATCTGCTGCCGGAGCGAAGCTTCGATCGTGAGGTGCTGGAGAAAACGGAAAGTGCCGTTGTCATTCCCTACACTGGGCAGTGGGCGGATATCGGCAGCTGGGATGCACTAACGCCTTTTTTGCCTGGGGAAGTGACGGGTTTAGGAACGATATCGGCGGATTCAGAGGACACACATCTGGTCAATGAGCTCTCAATCCCGGTGCATGTCATCGGTGCACCAGGCCTGATCGTGGCTGCGGGCCCCGACGGCATTCTGGTTGCTGGCAAAGAGCAGGCGAAACGGATTAAGGAGGAATTGGAAGGCCAGGTGATGCGGCCGATGATCGAAGAGAAGCGCTGGGGCTGCTCCCGCATACTGGATTGCACCCGTACAGCCGAAGGTACGGAGATTACGACCTCCAAAGTCGCGCTGCTGTCCGGAAGGCATACGAGCTACCACCTTCACCCACACACGCAAGAAATGTGGTCTGTGCTTTCCGGGAGTGGGGAATACATCATAGAAGGGATGGTTCATCCAGCTACCGTCGGAGAGATGATTACAGTACCTGCTGGGGCAAGACATCTCCTGCGGGCAACGACACACCTGGAATTAATTGTTGTAGAAATCGCCTCCTCTCCCGGCACTTCTGCCACGGAGGATATTGTGCGGATTTCAGACAACTGGGAGGGGTAGGAGTCCCTTCTATTTGATCTCGTAAGTCATGCTGTCATTAGACAACTGTGAAGAAGCCATTTATAGTGAATATAATGACAGCTTGGACGTAAGAGCGATGGGAGTAAGGGACAATGGTCAAAGTAACAATTTCTGATGTTGCGGAAAAAGCCGGTGTATCTAAAAGCACCGTATCTCAATATTTAAGCAAGCGGTATCAGCATATGGGAACAGATACCCGGAGCAAAATCGAGCAAGCGATCGAGGAGCTTGACTATCAGCCCAATGTACTGGCTCGCAGTCTTAAGCAGAAGCGCACGTCGACAGTGGGTGTCATTGTAGCCAATATAATGCACCAGCTATCGACTGAAATCTGCCGTGGCATTGAGGACTACTGTCAGGAGCAGGATATCAACGTCATTCTCTGCAACAGCGACGAGGATGGTGGCAAGGAGCAGAAATACGCCGAAATGCTGCAGGCCAAGCAGGTCGATGGAATCATTCTGCTCCCTACAGGGAAGAACACTGCATTATATGCTAAGCTCGCTAAGCATAAGTATCCTATTCTGTTCATGGACCGCCGGGTGGAAGGCGTTAAGGCCGACACTATTGTTGTCAATAATCGGGAGTCTATATACGCTGCGGTAGCTCATCTAGCGGAGCAGGGACACCGGCAAATCGCTATTGCTACCGCTCCGTTGACGATCAGTTCGCGGGTGGAGCGTACCGAAGGCTATCGGAAGGCCATGGACGATCTTGGACTGGGATATAGTGAGCGAATGATTATTAATGCAGAGATTTCCAGCCTGAAGGACCGGTTCCGTGAGCTGTTTACCGGGGCTGAGGCACCAACAGCATTAATTGCCGGTAATGACCTGGTCCTACTGGAAATACTGGCTGTTGTTAAAGAGCAGGGGATGCGAGTGCCGGACGATTTGGCACTGGTCGCCTTCGATAATATCCCTTTCGCCCACTTGCTCACTCCGACCTTAACGACGATTAACCAGCCATCCCTGGAAATGGGCCGAAAAGCAGCAGAACTCATCCTCAGGCGCATCCGTTCAGAGGCCGAGGACTTGGAGCCTACCGAACTTGTTTTTCCATGTGAGCTTGCCATACGTGAGTCTTCTGAGCTTATCCTGCATAACTCAGGCACTTAATCGTACAGTAGATTTGATAGCTAAACCCTATACAGCCACTCTTCCCGCTAGCTTGGGAGGGGCGGTTTTTTTTTGCGATAGAGCAATTTAATCCGAAATGAGAGCGCTTTACAATAAAGGCTTGAAAAGAAAAGAGGTGGGGAGTATAATACAATCAAACATAAGTAAACCGATTTACTAAATCGTTTTACAAGATGCAAGATAAATTTTCTTCTTTCGGAATTTTCCGGTGATTTGCTTGTAATTCAAAAGTAAGGGGGATTTTCAATGAGTATGATTTATATTCCGGCTTCGGTGTTTGGAGCAGGAGTTAGCGAACAGCATAATCTGGCTGCTACGGTCCGTAGCAGCGGCGGTGATGGGCTGGAGTTCCGGCGTGAGCTATTCCCACCAGGAGAACTTCCGCTTATAGCCTGTCGGGAAGCCGTTGAACGCGAGCGTCTGCACAGTGTATACTCCGTTCCAATAGAATTGTGGAAAACCACAGGGGAACTTAACGAAGTTGGATTATTGAAAGCGCTTAAGGAAGCGCAAATGTTAAGGCCGGAAATGCTAAAGGTATCGCTGGGGCATTTCAACAGGGAGTGTAAGCTGGAGCAGGTGGAGCGGTTGAAACAGCTGCTTGAAGATCACCGTCTGCAGGCTGGGCAGTT
Organism: Paenibacillus sp. 19GGS1-52; assembly: GCF_022369515.1. Lineage (NCBI taxonomy): Bacteria > Bacillati > Bacillota > Bacilli > Caryophanales > Paenibacillaceae > Paenibacillus > Paenibacillus sp. 19GGS1-52. The sequence goes on along the minus strand of NZ_CP059724.1, from coordinate 6,792,981 downwards.
CACTCTCCTGATCGAGAACGACCAGACGCCTTACGGCGGTAAGGCGGAGAACCTGTTGTTTTTTTTCGAAGCGGTTACGAGGTACGGTCTCCCCGGGGTGAAGTTGACGTTTGATACAGGCAACTGGGCATACTGTGGCGAAGATGCCTTTGCCGCTGCGGAGATGCTGGCTCCTTATGTCGCCTATATTCATTGCAAACATGTCGATTCGTCGACTGGAACCTGCATAACTCTTCCTCTGCCACCAGAGAAAGATGCACCATGGCGAAAGCTGCTGAAGCTGCTGCCTGACGAGGTTCCCCGCGCTATTGAATTCACACTGCCGCCAGGAGAACGCTTGAACTATTATGTCAATCTGCTGCGCGAGAGAGGAGAGATACTATGCACTTGAGAGATGTGGTCACGTTTGGCGAAGCCATGGTTATGTTCGCTGCTGACAGGCCGGGAGAGTTAAAGGACATTGGGGCTTTCAGTCGTGGCTTGGCCGGTGCGGAACTGAATACAGCGATTGGCTTTTCTCGTTTGGGACTAACGGCAGGCTGGGTTAGCAAAGTGGGCGTAGATGTCTTCGGGGAATACATTCGTGAATCGCTGCTTGCCGAGAAGGTTGATATTGCTGGAGTAACCGATGATGCAGTCCATCCGACAGGATTTCAACTGAAATCAAGGGTGCTGGCGGGCGATCCGCAGGTGCAGTATTTCCGCAAAGGGTCGGCGGCGAGCACGCTGGCAGGTGGAGATGTTGACCCAGGCTATTTTACCAGCTTCCGTCATCTGCATCTGACGGGAATTCCAGCAGCGCTGAATGCAGGAACGAGAGAATTCACAAATGCTGCGCTGAACTGTATGAGAACAGCGGGACGGACGATTTCTTTTGATCCTAACCTGCGGCCTTCGCTCTGGTCCTCGCGTACCGAAATGGTAACGGTGATCAACGATCTGGCCGTTAGGGCAGATTGGGTACTGCCGGGAATAGAGGAGGGTGAGATTCTGACTGGCTCCAGCGATCCGGAACATATCGCAGCTTTTTATCTGGAACGTGGTGCTTCGCTTGTTGTCGTCAAGCTGGGACCGGAAGGTGCCTACTACCGTACGCGTGAGGATGAAGGAACCGTTACTGGCTTTAAAGTGGAGCGAGTAATAGATACGGTAGGCGCAGGTGACGGCTTTGCCGTCGGCTTGATCAGCGGATTGCTGGAAGGGCTGAATATTGAGCAGGCCGTACAGCGGGGGAATGCGATCGGAGCCTTGGCCGTGCAGTCAGCGGGAGATCATGAGGGTTATCCAACCTTTGTTGAATTGGAACGTTATCTTCAAGATCAATTGATGGGAGCGAAATGACAATGAAGACGAATAAGACGAACAAGACTGGCTTATCTGCAACACGCTGGTTGCGGCTGATTCCCATTGTATTCATTACGTACAGCCTTGCTTATCTGGATCGTGCCAATTACAGCTTCGGTGCAGCATCCGGGATGGCTAAGGATTTGCAAATCTCTGCGTCAATGTCATCGCTGCTGGGAGCGCTATTTTTCCTAGGGTACTTCTTCTTTCAGGTGCCTGGGGCACACTATGCCGAGAACAAGAGCGCCAAGAAGCTGATTTTTTGGTCGCTGATTCTCTGGGGATTTCTTGCTGCTGCGACAGGCATCATTCATAGCGTTCATTATCTGATTGTTATCCGTTTCAGTCTTGGTGTTGTAGAGAGCGCTGTCATGCCTGCGATGCTCGTCTTCCTCAGCCACTGGTTTACCAAAAAGGAGCGCTCACGGGCCAATACCTTCCTGATTCTTGGCAATCCTGTAACAGTAATGTGGATGTCGGTCGTTTCCGGCTATCTGGTCTCCTCTGTGGGCTGGAGATGGATGTTTATTCTCGAAGGTGTGCCGCCGATTATTTGGGCGTTCTTCTGGTGGAGACTGGTTAATGACAAACCGTCGGATGCAAAATGGATGAATGGAAGCGAAAAGAAGGCCCTGGCAGATGCACTCCAGGAGGAGCAGCAAGGACTCAAGCCGGTGAAGAATTATGGAGAAGCGTTCAGGTCGCCTCTTGTTATCAAGCTGTGTTTGCAGTATTTTTTCTGGAGCATTGGGCTCTACGGCTTCGTCATGTGGTTGCCTTCGATTATTAAGGCCGCACCGAACATGGATATGATTGCGACTGGCTGGCTAACGGCGGTTCCTTATGTGCTGGCGGTGATCGCGATGCTGAGCGTCTCCTATTTCTCCGACAAGACACTGAAGCGTAAAGCCTTCGTCTGGCCGTTCCTGCTGGTCGCAGCCATTGCCTTCTATGCCTCATACCTGCTTGGCGCGGATCATTTCTGGATCTCGTTCGTGCTGCTGATTATCGCTGGTGGTGCAATGTACGCACCTTATGGTCCATTCTTCGCGATTATTCCAGAAATTCTGCCTCGAAACGTCTCTGGCGGTGCGACAGCATTGATCAACAGTATGGGAGCACTCGGCTCCTTTGTAGGTTCCTATATTGTTGGTTATCTTAACGGCTCCACGGGTGGTTTTGGAGCTTCCTACATTTTCATGGCGGGTTCGCTATTGCTGTCAGCGATTCTTACGATGATGGTAAATTCTTCACGAAAGGAGCGGGCGGAGAAAGCTAAGCTGGAGGTGTCTACGCAATGAATATCCAGCTTGCGCTAGATCGGATGAGTATAACAGAAGCGGTGGCAATGGCTCGGTGCACAGAGCCTTACATCGATTGGATCGAAGTGGGCACCTCGCTTATCAAGGAGTACGGCATGGCTTCGGTGGAAGCTATGCGGCGTGAATTTCCGCAAAAGGTAATTGTGGCCGATATGAAGACCTTTGATAACGCCAAATACGAATTTGAACTCTGCTTCAAGGCGGGAGCCGATGTAGCGACTGTAATGGGTGCCGCACCACCGGTTACGGTCAAGCTATGTGTAGAGACTGCTGAACGGTTCGGCAGGCAAACGATGATCGATCTGCTGCATACTTCACCGAAGCAGCAGCGGGAGCTGTCAGAGTACACTCAGGCGATTCACTGCCTGCATATTAGCAAGGATCAGCAGGAGGTTGAAGAATCTCGGCAGGTTGCTGCGAGCAACGGTGCAGAGCTAACGAGTCTATCTGATACAATGGTGCGTCTGCAAATGGCCGCCGCCGGTGGGATTACGCTGGAATCACTGCCAGAGCTGTGGCCACTGCGGCCAGCCGTACTTATAGTTGGCTCAGCGATTACGAAGGCTTCGGACCCAGCGCAGGCAGCTCGGGCAATTAAAGCATGGATTGAAGAACAGGAGAGGGTGTACAAAGATGAGTAAGCTGAAAGAAATTCTGTCCGAAATTTCCGAGGTGCTGGGGCGCTTTGAGGAGTCAGCAGCAGAGGAGACCGCATTTCAATTGCTTGGAGATAAACGGATCTTTGTAATTGGTGAGGGCCGCTCGGGGCTGATGGCTAAGTCATTCGCTATGCGGATGATGCATCTTGGAGCAACTGTATATGTGATCGGTGAGACGATCACCCCATCCCTATCAGGGAATGATATTCTGGTGGCTGTCTCCGGTTCTGGCACAACGCAAAGTGTCGTCTGGACGGCGCAGAAGGCACAGGAAATAGGCGCTTTCATCATTGCTCTGACGACCAACAGAGAGTCTCCCTTGGGCAAATGTGCTTCCCGGCTGATTCTCATTCCGGCGGCGACGAAGCACCGCCGGGAAGGAGAACAGCCGAGCATACAGCCGTTAGGTTCCCTGTTCGACCAGTGCGTTCACCTTGTACTGGACAGCGTGTGCCTGTCTTTTGCCAAGCTGAGCCAAATTGATAATGCTATGGCGCTCAAGCAACATAGCAATATGGAATAGGCAATAGACTACCCCATTCACCTCAGAGCAAAAAGACTGGAAGCATAGACTTCCAGTCTTTTTGCTGCACAGAGTAGTTGGACGTCTGGACAGCTTTATTTCTGATTAAAAAGATATTGAAGACCGACGGCTACTCCATCCTCCTCGTTACTGAGAGTGACATATTCGGCAGTATCCTTAAGAATCTGTGCCGCATTAGCCATGGCAATTCTGTAGGCGGCCATCTCGAACATTGGCAGATCATTATAGCTGTCGCCCATAACTGCAACATGACCCAGGGGGATGCCGTAATGTGCAGCCAGCTGGGCTACACCGGAGCCTTTGTTGGCGTCCTTATGATTGATCTCAATATTATTTACATGTGATGCTGTAATAATCATTCCGGGAATCGCGGCAAATCGAGTAGAGGCTTCCTTCAGCAGCTCACGGTTCAGAGAGAAAGCCAGTGCTTTATAAATGACATTCTCATCTTTACTCCACACTTCCTCCATGTTCTCCACGTAGGTTACGGAAGCCTGTTGAAACTGCTGGTCGATCATGGCTTTCAGCAGCCAGCTAACCTCCTCCGGTACTTCCTCATCACTGAGCGCCGCTAATTTCTCCAGCTTTACTCGCTTGTTCAGCTCCGCATAAACGGTATCCTCTGTGTAGACCTCATAATACAATTCCGGAATTTCGTTCATCCAGCGCAGAGCAGGAATGATATCTTCCTTGTTAAGCGGCTTGCTCGCCACCAGCGTCTTGTCAGGCATTGTAATGACTGCCCCGTTCAGACTAATTACAGGGCATTCCAGATCGACCAGCCGCAGCTGTCGCTCCGCATCCATGTAAGAGCGTCCCGTAGCGATAACCACAATATGGCCCAGCTTCTGAGCTTGCAGGATCGCCTCACGATTACCGGGGCTGATATTACCTTTCTCGTTCAGTAGTGTTCCATCCATATCCAAAGCAATCAGCATGATGTTGGTATCTCCTTGTCGTGTGAAAGTTGTCCCCCTTCAAGGGCATTAAAAGTATTCTTGTATCTTATCATTAATTGCCACATTTTCAGAATGGAGTTCACTCGTGGTACAATGTTTGTTGGAAGTTGTCATACCGTAAGGGGGAATAATCATGAAATCCAGAAATTTAGCCACGACTTCACTCGCCATTATGGCGATTGGCTTTCTAATCACACTTTTTTTGCCGGAAAATCTGGCTGTTATCCTACTCAGAGGTGGCTTTGAAGCCGGTTTGGTGGGGGGGATTGCCGATTGGTTCGCGGTCACGGCGCTATTCCGCCATCCACTGGGCTTGCCTATTCCGCATACTTCTCTGCTGCTCAAGAACCGGGATAAAATCATTCAGTCGCTGATCTCCGCCATGGAGAATGAGCTGCTGAATAAAGAGAGTATTGAGAACAAGCTGCGTAAGATTCGTATAGTGTCGCTTGGTTCCAAACTACTGACAAAGTTTTTCAGCAGAAAGAAGGCGAGAGCTGAACTACTGCAACAGCTTGGCGAGTTTGTGCTTCGCCTTCCGTTAGATAAGGCTGTGCCTTATATTCAATCCGCAGCCGCAGAATACATTCGTGAAGCAGAGCTGGGAATATTCGCAGATAAGATTACGACTAAATTAATGAACGATGGCAAAGATGTAGCAGTCCTCGATTATGCATTGGCGGGAGTATCCACGTGGACGGAACGTCCAGAAACGAAGGCTATGTTAGGCAAGCTTGCTAGTGAGAAGCTGTCTGAGGTGAAGCTTGGCGGATTTAAGGGGATGGCTTTTCAGGCTTTTGTCGGATTTACGGATGACGATATGCTGGGTGGAATGCTGCAAGGGATGCTGCAATCCGCTATTCGTGATTTCCGTGAGGAGGACAGTCCATACCGCGAGGAGGTCATCCGTGAAATCCGAGTGGCGCTATTCCAGCTTGTGAGCGATGAGACAAAGCTGGCCTCAATAAAGGAATGGGCATTGAACGAGCTGCAAAGCGAAGCTGTCACTGGCTTTCTGCAAACGCAATTGGAACAAATCCGCGACAAGGCAGTCGGCATTGTGGAAGCAGACCAGACAGTTGGTGGACGTAAGCTATTCGGCCTTTATGCCATGCTTGTACGCCGTATCAGCAAGGAAGAACAGTGGATTCAAAGCTGGGAAGAGCGAATTCGTGCTTCGTTGATCAGCTTCGTAGAGGCTAACCATTTCCGGCTTGGCCTATTGGTCAAGGAGAACCTGGATAGTATGGATGATGCTAGTCTGGTGAACATGCTGGAGGATAAAGTGGGCAAGGATTTGCAGTGGATTCGTGTTAACGGAGCCTTATGCGGTTTTGTCGTAGGTCTTGTTCTTACGGTAGTCCAACTGTTCTGATGCAGGATTAATATAATAATGGAGAATATAATTAAGGCAACAAAATTGTACCTGGGGCGGTTAATATCCGTTCCCTGTACAGCTTTGTTGCCTTTTTTTCGCGAAATTTATGTTTTGATTCGACCTACAGCTGATTTTTACCATTGCTAATGGTATAGGCCTCATGTACAGGCAATACGAATATTTTACCGTCTCCGAAGGAGCCATGGTCTCCGGTTTTCGCAGTTCTCATAATAATACTAAGTACATCCTCTTTCTCATCATCCTGAATGACAATGATCAGCAGTTTCTTGGAGATTTGATTATAGTGATTGTCTCCGACTTGAATCCCCTTTTGTTTCCCGCGACCCAGTAAATCCATCTTACTGATGGATGGAAAGCCAGCAAGCATTAACTCAGCCATGACCTCATCGGCTTTCTCGGGTCTTACGATTGCTTTGATCATTAACATAATGATGCACCCTTTCTACAGCGAAGAATATGTGTATAGGGGTTGCCAATTTCATAGGTGTAAGTATAAATGAGTAGATGCGCTTAATGGCAACGCTTACAATATCAGTATAAATTTTCTGGTTGTTGAATCATGTGAATAACGTCACAAATTCAATGTTACAGAGTGTCGCATAGCTGCGGTAAAGCGTTAAGACAAGCTCTGCGATTGCGGCAAAAGAGACAAGTACAAGATCTCCAGCCGTGCAGCTGTATGCTTCCACTCGAAGGTCTGCAGCGCATCCATCCGGCCCTGTGCTCCAATCTTTGCTGCCAGCTTGGGATTGCGGCCTATGCGCAGCAAACATCTGGCAAAAGGTAGAGACTCACGGTAGCGTTTTACCAAGTAACCGTTATGCCCAGAGATGATAATCTCCTTAATCCCGCCATTGCTCGAGGCAACGACAGGAAGTCCAGTAGCCATTGCCTCCACATTAACCAGACCGAAGGATTCGTGTCTTTGGGAGGGACAGACGAAACAATCGGCGGCTTGATATAGGCCGTGGATCTCCTCATGGGCTACGTTTCCGAGAAAAGAAACCGATACACCCAGCCGCCGGGCCAATAGCTTCAACTGCCGGATGTAGGGCGCTTTCCCCTTGCCAGCGATGATGAGATGAGCAGGCAGGCGTGAATTCAGGCGCTGCATAGCCCGAATTAGCACGGGGACGCCCTTGCGGGGAATCACCCGACCAACGAACAATACTGCAAAACCAGGTGGAAGCTGATACAGCCTGCGCAATCGCAGCTTCTCCGCAGCTTGTGTCGGTACGAATCGGGACAGGTCAACTCCCAGAGGGACAATGCTGATCTTCGGATTCAAACGGGGGAAACGGCGGGCCAGCCTTTGCTGTAACGAGTGGCTGTTGGCAATAACCAGATCGGCTTTGCTGAGGTTCCCGGCGATTGTTGCTGTAGGCGGTACAAAGGTTAAAGAATGCAGAAATAACAGCACAGGAGTATGGGGCAGCTGTTTCTTAACAGCAGCCATCAGCAACGGGCGATTATCTACCTGAATCACATCGAACCGCTCACCCTGAATGTAGTTCAGCACCGCTGTGAGATAGTGGGAGAGGCTGTCCGCAGGTAAGCGGATGATGCTTACTCGCTCCTGCTCATTAGAGTCAGGAAGTCCCGGCGTTCTCCGGCTTACAATAGTAACTCTATGCTGGTGGGCAAGTAGTCTGGCAATTGCCCAAATGCAGATTTCGACTGAACCGTCTCCAGGAACCGGGAACTGCTCCGGAGCAATGATACAAATATGCATGCCTCATGCCTCCTTGATCTCAGTTACCCTCTCAATTACCACCATATGCGGCTTCTTAGGCAGAAGATACAGTTCCGAGCGCGGAGCAGGCGAACACCTCATTCCATTAGTGCAGCGGACGCATAAAATACTAAGGGTTACTGAGGTCGAGACACTTATTGAGGGACAGGAGAGAGTGCAATTGGGAACAAAGCCAAAGTCAGGAGTAATGAGTAAATGGATTAAGACCAAGGTATTGATGCAAAGCTCGGAAATTTCACCGTTGATTCCGGAGACCACAAGATTCACTAAGACTAATTTAAGAAATATGCTGCTGAAATACGGAATGGTCTACGTTAAGCCGGAATGTGGTACCTATGGCAATGGAGTAATGAGAGTTGAACAGACTAGAGATCAGGGCGGGACAGCTTACAAGTATCAGAGCGGTACCAAGATTAAGAATTTTGGAGGCTTTGAAGACTTCTATCGGTCGTTAAAGAAATCAACCCATGGACGCAGCTACCTGATCCAACGAGGAATTGCTCTACTGAAGCACGGAGGCCAGCGCTTTGATATTCGTGTAATGGTCCAGCTCAGTCCGCGTGGTAAATGGGAAACGACGGGTCTGATCGGTAGAGTAGCTCAGAGGGGTAAGATTGTCACTAACTATCACAGTGGAGGTAAACCCACTGCCGTGGAGAAGTTGTTAGCTCCCCATTTAAGTTCTGCACAGCAGGATGCAGTGCTGCGAAATCTGGCTAAGCTTGGACGCGATACCGGACGGTTCTATCACAAGAAATTCCCGGGCTTTAAGCAAATTGGTGTCGATGTGGGATTGGACCGCTCTATGACTCCCTGGATTATTGAAGTGAATACCAATCCTGACCCGTACATCTTCAATCAGCTGGCCGATAAGAGCATGTACCGCAAAGTAATGTCTTACCGACGAGCGCAGAATAAGAAGTCTTAATTCTATAAGCCAATTTGCTTACTTGTAGTTGAAATGATAACAGTAACCCTTTGCTCCAATTCGATGATTTTTTGTTTGCTTGCTGAGATCTGCCGATAACCGGACAAGAGTGAGGATAGAGACTGTGAGGTTAGCGTAGGACTTTGCTTGCGAATGGCGGCTTTAAAATCACTCCAGTCTGCGGAAAGACGTTTATTTAGCGAGGTGACAATACTTTTTTGAGACTTGATCGACGTTTGAGGACTTTCAATACCGCTTAAGGTTTTACGAGCGGCGGTTATTTTTTTAGTGCGGGCATCTTTGGCTACCTTTAGCTGCGCTTGTTTGCCACGAATGTCTTCACGAGCTAGCTGAACTAGGATCTTCATGGCATCTCCTTGAGCGCTCAGTACGGCATTTAAGGTTTTGTCCTTGAGGCTCTTGGCAATGGTAATGCGGCGGCTAAGTGCACTGTATTGATCAAACAAAGGCTGATAGCGCTGCTTTGTAGTGCTTACAGTTGCTTCCAGCCCGTTCACTTTGGAGGAATCAATCTCCTTGATATGCTGACGAACGACAATCAAAGCCTGCTCGTTATTATAGTGCAGCATACGGATTTGCTCCTCCCGGCTGTCATATTGTACCTTTAGCATGGATAAATCGCTGTAGAGTCCGTTTAACTTGACCCTTACAGAGCTCTCCGCACTTGCCGCAGTCAGATCAAAGGCCGCTTTAATAGAAGGTGTTAATTCAATGCTGGATGAAGAAGCTAGAACTCCTACCGAGGATATCAGCATGAGCAGAATTGACAGCAATACCATCGTAATAGTCTTAAATTTAATCATTTTTATCCTCCCCTTCATTTATATCATCGCAACAAAAAAAGCACCCGCAGCAAAGGCGAAAAGCCTTTGTTACGGGTGCTTCCAGCGTAACAGGTCACGAATAATATATTGCTTATAACTATAATGTGACCTTGTATAATCGTCAATATTTATAATTTTGATTGTTGAGCTTTAATAGAGCATTTGCACATTTATTTCCTTGTTTCTCTTAACGTATACTGGGTTAAGATAATGAAGAGTTGAAGAGATTGCTTAAGTAATAAGTAGATCGCGCCTGAAGGAGGCCTGGTAGAAGTGGATAACTTGGCAGAGAACGATAGCATTCTGGATCAAGCATTCATGAAGTCTCCGGTGGGAATGGCTGTACTGACATCGGAAGGTAGATGGGTCAAGGTTAATCCTGCATTTTGCAATATAATCGGGTATACGGAATCCGCAATTCTTGCGGGCACTGTTTTCTGCTGGGAAAATAATCAGCCAGGTCAGCAGGGAGGACTCACTCTTAAAGAGGTAATGGATGATCTGCTGCGTTCCCCTGGTGCTAACACTATAAAGGAACAACGTTTTATTAATCTGGCAGGACGTCCGGTATGGCTTTTACTTACCTTCTCATTACTTGAAGCGGGACAAGCTTTCACAAATATAATGGTGTACGCCCAGGATATTACAGATCGCAAAATTGCCGATCAGTTAACGGTGGATAGCCGTGACCTGTACGATTTATATATAAAAGATGATCAAAATATCATTTCGTTTACTCTGCCTGATGGGACCTTTAGCTTTATATCTCCTTCTAGCCTCTCTCTGCTTGGATACTCCCCAGAGGAGATGATCGGAACGAGCCGGTTGGAATATTACCACCCTGAAGACGTTGAAGAAATGAAGCATTCTGCTATTATTTTGTCGAACGACACCTTCATCCGCCGTCTTCGTCACAAGGAAGGCCACTATATATGGATGGAGATTTCTTTTCATGTTATCAGGGACAGGAATCATGAGATTACCCGTATTATGGGCATCGGCCGTCACGTGTCAGAGCGCCAGCAGATGGAGCAGCAGTTGCGGGAGAGTGAACGTAATTTTAGATTAATGTCGGAGAATTCGCTGGATTTAATCTCACGAATTGCTATTGAGGATAGCCTTTTTTTGTACTGCTCTCCCGCTAGTCGTGCGCTGCTTGGTTATGAGCCAGAGGAAATGCTGGGAACTAGCGCTTATACGTACCTTCACCCGGATGACTTGGCTATGCTGATCAAATTCATGGAACACAGCCAACAATCGGGATTTATTCTGCCTATATCCTTCCGTTATCGCCGCAAGAACGGCACCTATGTCTGGTTGGAGACGAACAGCCGTTTTATCTATGATGACGATGGAAATATCGTCGAGATTATTGCTGTCGCCCGTGATATTACAGAGCATAAGCAATTCGAGTCGAGACTTCAGGAGAATGAGCAGCGTTATAAATCGTTATTCGAGTATAATCCCTCGGCTGTGTACTCTATGAATTTACAAGGGAACTATCTAACGGCGAATGCTAACCTGGAGAAGTTAACCGGGTATTCTCTGGATGAACTGATCGGTAAGTATTTTGGTCCTATTGTGCATGAGAAGGACATGACCAAGACCCTGCATCATTTTACACTGGCGGCACAAGGGCATCCGCAAAGCTACGATCTCACCCTCATTCATAAAGATGGTCATTCTGTGGAAATTAACACTATCAATATTCCGATTATTGTGGACGGGCAGGTTGTTGGCGTATATGGAATTTCCCGAGATATTACAGAGCTCAGACGATATACTGAACAAATTGAAAAGCTGGGCAATGATTATACGCTGATCTTAAACGCAGTATCAGAGGGCATATTCGGTCTCGATATTGAGGGGAGGGTGACGTTTATCAATCCGGCGGGAGCGAACATGCTGGACTTCGATTATGAGGAAATTATGGGCCATCTCTATTTGAAGCATATTCAACAGACAACACCTAACGGTATCCATTACCGTCCGGAGGATTCGCCGCTTATGCAGGCCATCCAGTATGGAAAATATTATCAGAGTAAGGATGCTGTTCTGTGGCGAAAAGATGGCGCTAGCTTTCTTGCTGAGTGTCAGGTTACCCCGCTGTTTGATAAAGGAGAGCGTATTGGTGCAGTTGTAGTCTTCCGCGATATAACGGACGAGAAAGAAATTATCCGAGCAAAGGAATCTGCGGAGAAGGCCGATCAAGCTAAATCTGATTTTCTGGCCATTATGAGCCATGAGCTGCGGACACCAATGAACGGGATTATGGGTATGACAGATCTGCTGGCAGATACGGAACTAGATGAAGAACAGCGTGGGTATATGGATATCATTAGTCAGAGCAGTAATTCATTGCTGTATATTCTGAATGAGGTTCTGGATTTCAGTAAAATTGAAGCCGGTAAAATGACGATTGTGCACGAACAGGTGGGTCTGCAAGCGGTATTGGAAAGTGTAACCGAATTATTCTCGGCGAAAGCCCTAGAGAAGAATATTCAGCTAACCTGCACCGTTGCTGCTGACGTTCCCCCACTGATTATGGGGGATTCAGCACGGATACGCCAAGTGCTGCTCAATCTCGTTAGCAATGCAGTTAAATTTACAGAGCAGGGCAACGTTTGCATTCACGTAGAAAGAGAGCCTTGGCCCTACATGAAGAAACAGGCTTTGAAGTTTAATGTCAGAGATACGGGAATCGGTATTCCAGCTGAGAAGCAGAATCTGTTGTTTCAATCTTTCTCGCAGTTGCATCCGTCGCTTAACCGTAAGTATGGTGGAACAGGTTTAGGGCTTGCCATCTGCAAAAAGCTCGTGGAGCTTATGGGTGGAGCGATTGGAGTGGAGAGCAGGGAAGGTAAAGGCTCGAACTTTTACTTCTTATTGCCAGTACATGCTGAAAGTGACTATGAGGATTGCTTCGAAGAGGTAACTGCTACAGCAGAAGTAGCCGTTAAAGAAAGCCTTCTCTCGCCTGCAGCCAAATATGGCCCGTTGCGGATTCTAATCGCTGAGGATCATCCAATTAATCAAAAGCTACTCCTGACGATACTGCAGAAGTGGGGGTATCAGGCAGATTTGGTGGAGAATGGGGAACAAGCACTGCAAGCAGTGCTGCTAGTGCCATATGACCTTGTGTTTATGGATCTGCAGATGCCGTTAATGAGCGGACTTACGGCGGCCGCCCTAATCAGGGATCGTGTTCCACAGGAACGCCAGCCCATAATCGTCGCAGTGACAGCATATGCTAGAAGTGAAGATCATGAGAAATGTCTGGCAGTAGGGATGCAGGATTTTATCAGTAAGCCCTTTCTTGCCTCAGAGATTGAACGGATATTACAGCAGCGATGGGAGAAGATATCCATATGAAGCCGGGACAGTCCCATCATAAGCTGACAGTAGAACCTTACACGCAATGGGAACCCGGTGTGGCTTCACCCGCCTCGGCTTGCGGGCCAGCAACGATGGCCGCATTAATGGAATATTGGAGTACTCGTCAGGGGAAGCATTTTATTGGCGGGGAAAATCATTTTTATTCCAAAGTGGAGCATATTAATCACATGTACAGTCATCATGGGGGAACCCCTTGGGGAATGAGCGTGCGCAGCTTTATAAGAGGAATCAAAGACTACATAGGAGCTTCTTCTGAAACGGAGGCACGGTACCAACTTTCGCTAACGACCTTCAAGGATATCAACAGATATATAGCGGAAATCGATGCGGAGCGGCCGGTAGCTATCAAATTCGACAAGTGGTTCACTTTTCGCTGGAGAGGGAGATATGCTTATGCTTACCATTGGGTGCTCGGAATAGGATATGAGACGTTTGCGGATGGCGCGACTCCTATCCTCATTGTTCTTGATAATGGTATCAAGTATAAAGATGGTGGCTTTGCCCCCAGTAAAGAACGGCGCATGCTCTTTTCTCCGAATAAGGGCATCATTACGATGGTAGCTCTGAATATCATAGAAGCTAGTGAACCGAAGGAAGAATAACAGTTCAAACGTTTGCACTAAAGATAAAATCCTATTATAATTTCAGTTAATAAAGGGTAAAGGAGAGAGGTTTCTTTGTCTGTACAAAAGGAAATGAAAGAAAAGATTTATTTCGGTGACCCAGCGGCTACTGGCGGTATTTCGGTATTCGATCAGGATTTTGACACCTTGTTCAGTTATGACGGGGAAGATCTTGGTGTGACCTATTCAAAAGCACAATCCGTATTCTGTTTATGGGCACCAACTGCACAGGAAGCAGAGGTCGCAATGTATGATTCGTGGAAGGTAGAACAGGCACATACAGTTCCTATGATCCGTGACGTTCGCGGGGCTTGGAGACTGACGGTTGACGGTGATTTAGAGGGCAAGTATTATACATATCGTGTGCGTATCGGTGATAAATGGAACGAAGCGGTTGATCCATATGTGCGTGCCGTCGGAGTGAATGGGGATCGTGGCGTCATTATAGATCTGTGCAAGACGGACCCGCAGCGGTGGACTGAAGATAAGCCACCTCTGGATAACGTGGTAGATGCCATTATTTATGAGCTTCATCTGCGTGATTTGTCCATACATCCGGCAAGTGGCATTGTCCATAAAGGGCAATATCTCGGTTTGGCTGAAGAGGGTACCCGTGGGCCTGAAGGAATTCTCACAGGTCTGGATCATATTGCTGATCTCGGAGTTACCCATGTACAACTACTGCCTATTTTCGATTATGCAACAGAAAGTGTTGATGAAACCAAGCTGGATGAGCCTCACTACAACTGGGGATATGATCCGTTGAATTATAATGCTCCCGAGGGCTCTTATGCGACGGATCCTTATGTTCCAGGCCTACGGATTCAGGAGCTCAAAACAATGGTTCAGGCCTTGCATGATCGGGGTTTACGCGTCATTATGGATGTCGTCTATAACCATGTTTATGATGGCTACCTTATCCATTTCACGAAGCTGGTGCCTGGTTATTATTTGCGCTATAAGCGGGATGGGAGTCTCTCGAACGGCAGTGGTTGTGGTAACGATACCGCTACCGAACATGTGATGATGTCCCGTTTTATCGTAGAATCTGTGCTTTATTGGGCCAAGGAGTATCATATTGATGGTTTTCGCTTTGATCTGATGGGACTTATGGATATTGGCACAATGAAAGAAATCCGGCGCCGGCTGGACGAAGTCAATCCGTCGCTTCTAACGATCGGCGAAGGCTGGATTATGGAGACCGAGTTGCCGATGGAGCAGCTTGCAAATCAGACTAATGCGGACCAGCTGCCCGGAATCGGACATTTTAATGATGGCTTTCGGGATGCGATTAAAGGAAATCTGTTTCTGTATGATCAGCCCGGCTTTATCGGCGGGAAGTCTGGCTTGGAGCAGGCCGTGAAGACGGGAATCGCCGGAGGTATTGTTCACAGTCAAGAAATTGGCCAATTTGCTGATGAGCCACAACAATGTGTGAACTATGTGGAGTGTCATGACAATCATACTCTCTGGGATAAGATTGTATTATCCAGCCAAGGACAGACAGAGGAACAGCGGCGCGCCATGCATAGGCTTGCTTCTGCCATGGTATTGACGAGCCAGGGAATTCCTTTTCTCCATGCCGGTCAAGAATTTATGCGTACCAAAAAAGGTGTGGAGAACAGCTTCAAATCTTCAGCCGAGCTCAACTGTATGGATTGGGTACAATGCGCTGCTCATGAGGAGGATGTCGCCTATATGAAGCAGTTGATTTCGCTGCGTAAAGACCATCCGGCTTTCCGCCTGCGCAATGCTGAAGATATTCGCAAGCATCTAATATTTGAGAAGGCACCTGCTGGTGCGGTAGCTTATACACTTCGGAACCATGCTGGAGGCGACCCCGCGCAATCCTTATATGTTCTCTATAATGCCAACCCTGACCTGACTATACTGGATTTGCCGCAGTTGGGTGAATGGAAGATATTGTTCGGTAAAGAGCTGGTGCAGAAGCTGGACGGAGGTAAAGTTGCAACCTCCGGTATTGGGATGATCGTTTTGGCCGGGTAGCCATAGTTTCATCCAGGCTTTAATCTATAACCCTATTGGCAAAATGCCTTATATATGTAATATTTTAGAATGAAGTTGCAATACATAGGGTTTCAGATTATCTGCGGGAACAAAAAAAGGAGCAGCGCTATTAGTGCAACTCCAGACTGCTTGCAACTCGCAAAAAAGGCGTTCCTGGATCACTCCAGGAACGCCTCTTATTTAAGTGTCATCAGGTTATTCATTAGCTTCCGATTCCAAGATCGTGTGGGGTTTATTATGACAACAGGTTCTTTGGTACTGTATGATATGCTTGGCACAATTGGAGCAGTGATAGCCCCTACGATACTACATGTAGCGAGTAGAAAAACCAATTTTTTTCATTTAATATTTGCACCTCTCTGATTATATAAAGATAACCCTTCCTTGACTACGTCTGAATATTGTATACTGCACTTAAAAGAGAACAGCGCTTGCTGTCACTTCTATATTCACGTGTAACCCCGATGTTTTGGTGTAAAAGGTGACATTACTCATGTTCGGGCAGGAAATTCGGTGTTAATATAAAAGCATTTATTCCCCTTATTAACCCTTGCTGGGGGGTTGTACTGCAGGCAACAGTTGTTTTGTCGCAGCTCCCCACTTCGCTGCTTTACAGTGACAGAATGATAGTCGGCAACAGAGAGTAATTGTCTTTTGGAGCCGAATTAGGACAAGAATGCCGTCTTACTTATTCGGCGGCCAATCAGATAGACTCGGAGGATGACAGGTATGGGTAAAGCAACAGGATTTTTGGAATATCAACGGCAAACGCCTTCAGAGTGTGAGCCTCTGGAGCGAATTAAGAATTGGAATGAATTTTCGGTGAAGATGGATGAAGAGAAGCTACAGGAGCAAGGCGCTCGCTGCATGGATTGTGGCACACCGTTTTGTCATGTGGGACGTATTCTGTCAGGCATGGCCTCTGGCTGTCCCGTGCATAACCTGATTCCGGAATGGAATGATATGGTATACCGTGGCAACTGGGAGGTTGCGCTGAAGCGTCTGCACAAGACTAATAACTTTCCGGAATTTACAGGACGTGTATGTCCAGCTCCTTGTGAAGGCGCGTGTACTGTAGGGCTTAATGGCAATCCTGTAACGATAAAATCCATCGAAAAAGCGATTGTAGATAAAGGTTTCGCAGAGGGCTGGATTGTTCCTGAGCCTCCGTTGACTCGTACGGGCAAAAAAATAGCTGTAGTAGGCTCGGGTCCGGCAGGTCTTGCCTGTGCGGCCCAGCTCAACAAGGCTGGACATAGCGTAACCGTGTATGAACGAGCAGATCGTATTGGTGGTCTGCTGACCTACGGGATTCCAAATATGAAGCTTGATAAGAAAACGGTGCAGCGCCGGGTCGATCTGCTTGCAGCTGAAGGTGTCATCTTCGTAACCCGCACAGAGATCGGAGTGGATATTTCCGCAACACAGCTGAAGGATGAGCATGATGCAGTGGTCCTGTGCGGTGGATCTACGCAGGCCCGCGACCTCCCTATAGAAGGACGTGAGCTGGCAGGCATTCATCAGGCGATGGAATTCCTGACGTTGAATACTAAAAGTCTGCTGGATTCCAATCTAGCGGATGGGGAGTATCTGTCGGCGGCAGGCAAGGATGTAGTGGTCATCGGCGGCGGTGATACGGGTACGGACTGTGTAGCCACCTCGATCCGGCACGGCTGTCGCAGCGTGACCCAACTAGAGATTATGCCACAGTCTCCATTAACGCGTCAGGCTGGCAATCCTTGGCCAGAATGGCCGAAGGTACTGAAAGTTGATTATGGTCAGGAAGAGGCGGCTTCGTTATATAAGGAGGACCCGCGCCGTTATCTTGTTTCGACGAAACGCTTTGTCGGCAATGATGGGGGACAGGTGCAGGAGCTGCATACTGTACGTATTGAATGGACTCGTAATGAACAGGGCCGAATCGTCCCGGTTGAAGTTCCGGGCAGTGAGGAAGTCCTTAAGGCACAGCTGGTGCTGCTGGCTTTGGGTTTTACAGGTCCTGAAGAAACTGTGCTGGGACAGCTTGGAGTAGAACGTGATGAGCGCTCTAACGCCAAGGCGGAATTCGGAGCACAAGCTACGAATGTGGAAGCAGTATTTGCTGCAGGCGACATGCGCCGCGGACAAAGCCTTGTTGTGTGGGCAATTAACGAAGGCCGTCAGGCTGCTCGTGAAGTAGATCGCTTCCTCATGGGATCATCGAATTTGCCGTAAGTATAGAAGTAGTATTCAGAAGAACAGGGGCGCCCAGAGGGGCGTCCGCTTTGCGTTATAGGAACGTTCGAAGCTAAGATAGCAGTAAATTTGAAAAGGGGAGAATGCACGATGAAGCTGATGTTTATTTCTGATATTCATGGATCGTTATTTTGGTTGGAACGAGCGTTGGAACAAGTTGCCGAGGAGCAGCCGGACTGCCTCGTTATATTAGGAGACTTTTTATATCATGGACCAAGGAATCCGCTGCCCGATGGTTATGACCCGCAGGGTGTGGCCAGCAGACTGAACGATTATAACGCCAATCACCGGACCATCGTCGCTGTGCGCGGCAATTGTGATGCTGAGGTGGACCAGATGCTGCTGCAATTCCCGATGATGGGCGATTATGTATTAATTCTGCATGAAGGCAGACGAATTTATGCTACGCACGGGCATGGCTTTAGTATGGAGCATTTGCCTCAGCTTTCGGAGAAGGATATCTTTATCCAAGGGCATACCCATGTACCAGTGGCGGAAGTTAAAGAAGGGATATTTGTCCTCAATCCGGGTTCAATCTCTCTCCCTAAAGAGAACAATCCAAATTCTTATGCGGTCCTGCAGAATGGGGAATTCATAGTTAAGGATTTTGCAGGCAATACGATTAGAAATATTACGTTTTAATCAGCATCTTCACAAGGAATTGAGCCCTTCAACATATTATTGTATGATGGGTAAGGAGCTTTAAGGCAAGCTGGCTTCAAATATAACAGTAAAGGTAGCTAACGAATGTATCCTAAAGATTTGAACTATACAATGCCCGCAGAATGGGCCAAACACCAGCGTACTTTTATTTCCTGGCCTGTGCAGGCCTCCATGTGTTTCCCGGACAACCACGTCTCTGTATGCCAAGGTTACGCTGATATCATAGCGGCTATGGCAGAGTTCGAACCGGTAACAGTGCTTGTGAATCCAGACGAATTGGAAAGAGTAAAGTCTCTAGTCGGTGGAACAAATGTAACGTTGCTCCCTATTGAGCATAGCGATGCTTGGCTGCGTGATAATGGACCTACTTTTGTAGTGAATAAAGAAGGTAAACTTGCTGGAGTGAACTGGAAGTTTAATGCCTGGGGTGGTAAATATGCGCCTTGGGATCTGGACGATAAGGTAGCCCCGCAGATTCTGGAGCAGCTGAAAGTGACCCGTTTTGATGCGCCGCTTGTAATGGAAGGTGGCTCTATCCATACGGATGGAGAAGGAACATTATTAACAACTGAAGAATGCTTGCTTAACGTCAACCGCAACCCTGAACTGGGACGGGGAGATATTGAGAATTATGTAATGAAATATACAGGGACAGAATCCATCATCTGGCTGAAACGCGGGTTAAGCGGGGATGAAACCGATGGACATGTCGACAATATTGCTTGTTTTGCTGCACCAGGTAAAGTCATTATTCAGTTCTGTGAGGATCCTCAGGACGAGAACTATGAGATCACAGCGGAGAATGTGCGTATTTTGGAGAATGCCATCGATGCCCAAGGCCGGAAGCTGGAGATTATTAAGATTCAGCAGCCGCCCCGCGTGGATGGCGAGGAGGGCCGGCTGACGCTCAGCTATTTGAACTTTTACTTTGTGAACGGCGGTATAATTTTGCCGGTGTTCGGCGGAACAGCAGCAGAAACGGATAGACTCGCCGAGCAAGTGCTTACTGAACTGTTCCCAGACCGTAGAATTCGTACAGTAAATGGAATGGCGGTCATTACCGAAGGCGGCAACGTACACTGCACCACACAGCAAATGCCAGTCTCTATATAATCGAGGTAATCGATTAGACAAGTTATAGAGCGGACATCTATTTATAAGGAGGACAGTACCCGTGAGAAAAGTAAAAGTAGCTGCGACACAAATGAGCTGTTCCAGCAACATAGATGAGAATATCAGCAAGGCCGAAATATTGGTCAGAGAAGCAGCGGCCCAGGGAGCGCAGATTATTTTGCTGCAGGAGCTGTTCGAGACCCCCTATTTCTGCCAGAAGGAGAAAGCGGATTATTATGCCTATGCGACGGAGCTTGAGCAGAACAAAGCGGTCAACCATTTCAAAGCAATAGCCAAAGAGCTGCAGGTGGTGCTGCCCATCAGTTTTTATGAGAAGAAGAATTATGCCCGTTATAACTCGCTGGCTGTAATCGATGCGGACGGAACAGTGCTCGGCAAATACCGCAAGAGCCACATTCCTGATGGCCCAGGTTATGAAGAGAAGTTCTATTTCAATCCGGGAGATACTGGATTTAAGGTGTGGAATACCCGCTATGCGAAGATTGGTGTCGGCGTCTGCTGGGATCAATGGTATCCAGAGGCGGCTAGGGTCATGAGCCTGATGGGCGCAGAAATCCTATTCTATCCTACAGCTATCGGTTCAGAGCCGCAGGACGGTTCCATTGATTCCAAGGATCACTGGCAGACCTGCATGCTGGGCCATGCGGCCGCCAACCTGATACCTGTCATTGCTTCCAATCGGATCGGCGAGGAAATGGATGAGGACTCCAGCATTAATTTCTATGGATCATCATTCATTGCAGGTCCTCAGGGCAATAAGATTGTTGAGGCTGGACGTGATGAACAGACGGTGCTAGTGAGCGAATTTGATCTCGATGCATTGGAGGTTGGACGGCTTGAGTGGGGGATTTTCCGCGACCGTCGGCCAGAGCTGTACAGACTGATTTCTTCCTATGATGGAGACTTAACCTTTTAATTTAATATCTAGTATTGTATAGAATAACGGGTACGGCCAAGGATGCTAACGATCTCTTGACTGTGCCCGTTTTTTGCGAAATGGTTTATTTATATAACCGAACGATCATATCCGAGGAGGAATTGATGATGTATCCAACTTTTGATTTGAATGGAAAAATAGTAGTGATCACAGGGGCAAGCATGGGTTTAGGGCAAGGTTTGGCTAAAGCACTCGCACATGCAGGTGCGAAGGTTATTCTTACAGCGCGCAGCGTGCAAAAGCTGGAGCTTGTAGCAGAGGAAATCCGCGCGGAAGGTGGAGAAGCAGAGATTCGTCAACTGGACGTTACGGATACAGCACAAATTGGCACCGTCATGAACGAAGTGAAGGCAGCCTTTGGCCATATTGATATTTTGGTCAATAATGCAGGCCTTGGGGCAAATCATGCGGCGGTAGATGTAACAGAAGAGGATTGGGACAGCATGATGGATGTGAACCTGAAAGGGTTGTTCTTTTGCTGCCAGGCCGCCGGAAAAATCATGCTTGAGCAAGGGAATGGGAGAATTGTGAACATCAGCTCTCAAGCCAGTGTTGTCGGCATCATCGACCACGCCGTTTATTGTGCGTCCAAGGGTGGCGTGAATCAGCTGACCCGTGTTCTGGCACTGGAATGGTCTCGTCACGGAGTGAATGTCAATGCGGTCGCCCCTACGTTTACTTATACACCGGGTACTGCTGAGCGCTTGGACGACCCGAAATACTATAGCGACGTAGTTAACCGGATTCCTGCCAATCGGGTAGCTGAAATACAGGATGTCGCCGGTGCTGTTATTTATCTCGCCTCCTCTGCGGGTAACATGGTTACGGGGACCACACTATTGGTAGATGGAGGCTGGACTGCACAATAAATGTTACAATCCATTGATATTATGTCATATAACATGACACATTGAGGAAAAGTTAATTGTCACCATCACTTTAATCTGTTAAAATCTCCTTAAGTTATTTACAAATAAGTAGGGGGATTGGAGCATGAAGAGTAGAAAAAAATGGGCGATGTCAGCTTTAGTAGCATTTTTAGTAGTAGCAATGGTGGGTTGTAGCTCCAATAATGACAAATCTGCAGGTGGAAGTAATGCGGCAGAGAAGATTATGTTTGCTAGCGATGCTAGTTATGCGCCAATGGAATATATGGATACAGACACCATCAAAGGCTTCGATATCGATTTTATCGCTGCGGTAATGAAGGAAGCGGGTATCGATTACGAAGTGAAGAATACAGGCTGGGATACGATGCTTACAAGCGTGAAGCAGGGTACGGAGTATCAAGCTGGATTATCCTCAGTCTCAATTACGGATGAACGCAAGGAAACCTATGACTATTCCATTCCTTATTTTGAATCCACGAATATGATCATGGTTAAAGAAGGCAGCGACATTAAGAGTGCGCTTGACCTGAAGGATAAGGTCGTGGCTATTCAGGGAGCTACTACGGCTGATGATCTGATGAGCGGCATTATGGGTGTAGACAACACTAATCTGAAACGTTTTGACAGCAATGCGGTAGCACTAATGGAATTGAACGGCGGCGGTGCCGATGCAGTTGTAGCGGATATCGCAATCGTACGCGAATACATGAAGAATAATCCCGATCAGAAGCTGGTAGGTATTGTAGATACTAAGAATTTTGGATCAGAGTATTATGGCATTCTGTATCCTAAAGGCAGTGAATGGAAGGCTAAACTTGACCCAGCGATCAAGAAGGTCCTGGAGAATGGGAAATACGCAGAAATCTACAAAACATGGTTCGGCGAAGAGCCTAACATGGACAACCTTCTAAAAGCGCAGTAAGCCAAGAAATAACCAAGCATGCGTAATGATAGCTATTGCGCATGCTTCTTTTTTTGAAATAGAAGAGCCTATATGTAAAGCAACAGATATTTAAGTAGAAGAGAAGGGAAGAGTACTATGGATTTCAAATTTGATATCATTATTCATTATTTGCCAGTTCTATTTAGAGGAACAATGCTGACGATCGGCTTCTCTATCGTTTCTATACTGATTGGTTCCATTCTCGGACTAGGCATTGGCTTCGGAAAAATGGCGCCACGCTGGTATTTTCGCTGGCCCTTTCATTTATATATTAACTTCTTCCGCGGGACACCGCTTTATGTGCAGATTCTGATTGTCCATTTCGGCGTGGTACCTCCTATTTACGGCAAGACTAATGCTCTTATTTCTGGGGTTGTAGCTCTTTCGCTAAACTCCGCTGCCTATTCTGCTGAAATTTTTCGGGCGGGTATTCAGTCTATTGATCGGGGGCAGAAGGAAGCGGCCATTTCACTGGGTATGAGTAGCAGGCAGGCGATGCGGTTTATCATTCTTCCACAGGCTATCAAACGGATGGTTCCAGCTTTTGGGAATGAATTTATCGTATTGGTGAAGGACTCCTCGCTTATGGCTATTGTAGCCGCACCGGAAATTATGTATTGGAGCAACACTATGAAAGGTCAATATTTGCGGATCTGGGAGCCGTATTTGACCGCCGCCTTAATCTATTTCATTCTTACCTATTCCCTCAGCAAGCTGCTGAATTATCTCGAACGGAGGGTGTAAGCATCCTATGGAACCTATTATCTCAGTAAAGCATTTACATAAATCGTTCGGAGCGAATACGGTGCTGACCGATATTAACGTTGATATTTATAGCCAAGAGGTTGTAGTGGTCATCGGACCATCCGGTTCGGGGAAATCCACCTTCCTGCGTTGTCTGAATTTGCTGGAACAGCCGCAGAGCGGAGAGATTATTATCGAAGGTATTTCTTTGATGGACAAGAGCACCAAGATTAACGATATTCGCACAGAGCTCGGGATGGTGTTCCAGCAATTTAACCTGTTTCCGCATAAGAAAGTTATCGAGAACATCATGCTTGCGCCGATTCAGGTTCGTAAATGGTCTCCGGAGAAAGCACGGGAAAAGGCGCTGCAACTGCTGCAAAAAGTAGGCTTAAGCGAGAAGGCGGAGATGTATCCGGCGTCCTTATCCGGCGGTCAGGCGCAGCGTGTAGCCATTGCGCGGGCGCTCGCTATGGAGCCTAAGATTATGCTGTTTGATGAGCCAACTTCTGCACTGGACCCGGAGATGGTCGGTGAGGTGCTGGCGGTGATGAAAGATCTGGCCCGTGAAGGCATGACGATGATTGTGGTTACACATGAGATGGGCTTTGCACGCGAGGTTGGGGACCGGGTTCTTTTTATGGAACAGGGAATTATAGTAGAGGAAGGTAGCCCGGAGCAATTGTTTGGGAATCCGGCGCAGGAACGTACCCAGGCCTTTCTTTCTAAAGTACTGTAGAATTCTGGGAAAGTAGAATATTGTGATTTAATCGGGTATATTAGAGTAGTAAGCATGAATGGAACCCATATGTTAACATTTATCGGATATGCGGAGAGGAGGCTCTGGGATATCTTTTATTATCATAAATCATAGTGATAGAAGGAGAATACGATGAGCACATTTAAAAATTGGTTAAACACAACGAAAAACGGACTGTCGGATCAAGTTAAGAAATTCAAAAATAAGGATTTCATGAATGCGGTGGTTGCGGGTTGCGCACTAGTTGCTGCTGCTGACGGTAAGATTACGGAAGCTGAGAAGAACAAAATGGCTGGATATATGAACATAAGCAATGAATTGAAGGTATTTGACATGAAAGAAGTTATTAATCAATTCAACTTCTACGTCAGTAACTTTGATTTCTCTCCAGAAATCGGCAAGCAAGAGGCGCTGAAGAGTATCTCTAAATTTAGCAGCAAACCAGAAGTGGGACGTGTTATCGTGGGAGTATGTTCTGCCATTGGAGCAGCTGATGGTGACTTTGATGAGCATGAGAAAGCGGTAGTGCGAAATATTTGCAGTGTATTAGGATTAAACCCAGGCGAATTCAGCCTATAATAAAAGGTATGTATCTGGAAATCGCTTGAAACATAATTGCTTCTCTATCGTATCACTGGTATAACACCCAAGAGTTAGACTTACAGGTTGTGATTCTTTTCGGAGATGGAGGTATGTGAATTTGGCTGGAATTAATCTGGTAAAAGGTCAGAAGATTGATCTGACAAAAGGTAATGCAGGACTTTCCAATGTGATCGTAGGTTTGGGTTGGGACCCTGCTGAGCCGGCGCGGGGCTTCTTCGGTGTCAAGAAGCAGGCGAACATTGATTGCGACGCATCGGCACTGCTGCTGAGCGAAGATGGCAAGTTAACGAAGAAAGGCAATTTGATATATTTCTCAAACAAGCAAAGTCCTTGTAATTCGGTTATTCACTCAGGGGACAACCTAACAGGTGAAGGCGATGGCGACGACGAGCAAATTACAGTTAATTTGAGCGCTGTTCCTGCAGATGTTCATAAGATTGTAGTTGTTGTTAACATTTATGATGCAGTGAACCGCAAACAGGACTTTGGGATGATCAAATCAGCTTATATTCGGGTAATTAATTCTGCTGGTAACAATGAACTGATTAAGTTCAATCTGTCGGACAATTACACAGGCTTTACGGCATTAATTTGCGGGGAGCTTTATCGCAATGGCGGAGAATGGAAGTTTGCCGCAATCGGTGAAGGCAGTCACGCAGCACATATCAGTCAATTGGCAGAACGTTATATCTAATTCAAATTGAAGAAGAGAGGTCTGTACACATGGCAATTAATTTATCTAAAGGTCAAAAGATTGACTTAACGAAAACGAATCCGGGTCTTTCCAAAATTACGGTAGGCTTGGGCTGGGACACTAATAAATATGATGGCGGTAAAGATTTCGACTTGGATGTTTCTGTATTCTTAACAAATGCTGGCGGAAAAGTGGATAAAGAGACTAATTTTATCTTCTTCAATAATAAGCAGAACGAGAACGCTTCCGTTGTCCATACTGGCGATAATCGCACTGGTGAAGGTGATGGTGACGATGAACAGGTTCAAGTGGATCTTTTGAACATCCCAGCCGACGTAGAAAAAGTTGCTTTTACCATTACAATCTATGAAGCAGAAGCAAGAAGCCAAAATTTCGGACAAGTCTCCCGTTCTTATGTACGTATCGTAAATGATGCGAACAGTGAAGAATTGATCCGCTTTGATCTGGGCGAAGATTTCTCCGTTGAGACAGGTGTGGTTGTCGGTGAACTTTATCGTAACGGTGCTGAATGGAAGTTCAATGCAATCGGCAGCGGCTATAAAGACGGTTTGTCCGGCTTGACCCGTGATTACGGCTTGAATTAATTCTGTAATTGCTTAAACCTGTAAATATACTCATGAAAGAAGGTTTCGCCAGTGACGATCAGTCTTTCCAAAGGACAGCGGATTGATCTTACCAAGACCAATCCGGGTCTGACGAAGGTAGTAGTAGGATTGGGCTGGGATACGAACAAATATAGCGGTGGTCAGGATTTTGATCTGGATGCTTCAGCGTTTCTGTTGCATGAGGACGGCAAAGCCAAGGGCCCCGATGATTTTGTATTCTACAACAATCCGACCGGCGGTGCAGGTTCCTTGACTCATACGGGAGATAACCGTACAGGTGAAGGTGACGGGGATGACGAGCAGATCATTGTTGATTTCGGCAAAGTTCCAGCTCACATTCAACGCATTGGTATAACGGTAACGATCTATGATTATGCCGCACGTGCGCAGAACTTTGGACAAGTCTCCAATGCCTTCGTGCGTGTCGTGGATGCTTCATCCGACCGTGAGGTCATGCGTTTTGATTTGGGTGAAGATTTCTCAACGGAAACGGCCGTTGTATTCTGCGAATTTTATCGCAATGGTGCGGATTGGAAGTTCCAGGCGATTGGCAGTGGTTTTGCCGGCGGTCTGGGTGCATTAACCAAGAACTACGGATTGGACGCGCAATAGCAATCTTTGGGCGGGGTCTTTACCGACTCTGCCCTTTTTCTAAAAATTTTGGAGTCCCGCAATGAGTTTGGATGAAGTCTCAAACTTTGTAGGGCTCCTTTAATTACTCCATTCATAAAGGTGGCGTAAGAATGAGCATTGAAGTTGTCAAAGGACAAAAGGCTGAACTAACCAAAGGAAACCCAGGAATTAACCATCTAACCGTAGAGATCGGCTGGAAATCGCCAGCGACGTTAGAGATAGATACCTCTGCTTTTCTGCTTGGGGCGCAAGGTAAAGTGAGAAACGATGATGATTTAATTTTCTATAATAATCCATACACACCTTATATCAGATATAAGGACGTGCCTGCTGCGAGCGGGCTCAAGCAATTTGAAGTTGAACTGGATAAGATTCCTTCCGATATTATAAAGATCGCCTTTACGACTACGATCTATGATGGGGAGAAGAGGGGTCAAAGTTTTGGGCAAGTCCAAGAGGCTTATTTTCGTATTCTGAATCAGGTGACGGGTTCGGAAATCCTCCGATGTGACCTTGGAAATCATTTCTCTGTGGAAACGGCCGTTGTGGTAGGAGAATTATATAGATACAACACTGAGTGGAAGTTCAACTCCATTGCAGCAGGTTTTGCTGGTGGACTGAAGGAGTTATGTAGCAACTTTGGAATAGAGGTTGCTGATGAGCCAGCCCTCCCTGCTCCGCAGCCTGAGGTTATACACAAATTACCGGAGCCTATTCCAGAACCTAAGCCACAGATTCCACCACGAATCTTAGCGGCTCCTTTGCCCGTGAGGCAAGAGGAGTTTCCTCCAGCTCCGGTAGTGAATCTCAATCTGAAGAAGATCGAGCTGAAGAAAAAAGGCGATTCCATCAACCTGAAGAAATCAGCTGGTGGTCTCGGTGAAGTCTTGATCAACCTGAACTGGAATCAGAAGCAAGGTGGAGGCCTATTTAGCCGCAAGAATGGGGTGGATTTGGACCTCGCATGTTTATATGAGCTAAAGAACGGTAGTAAGGGAGTAGTTCAAGCGCTGGGTAACTCATTTGGTTCATTGAGCCAGCCTCCTTACGTCTTTCTCGATGGCGATGATCGCACAGGAACCGTAACAACTGGTGAGAATCTGCGTATTAACGGTACTAAGATTGCAGAAATTGAACGGATTCTTATCTTTGCATTTATTTATAAAGGTGTTACCAACTGGTTGGAAGCTGATGGTATTGTTACTATTAAACAGAGTGGAGGGCCGGACATTATTGTGCATATGGACGAGCATAACAATCACAAAGGGATGTGTGCAATTGCCCTATTCCAGAATGTGAGTAATGAAACGTTCAGTATCGAAAGGCTTGTGCAATATTTCAGCGGCCATCGGGAGATGGATCAGGCATACAGGTGGGGGCTGCGCTGGGTAGCAGGCAGTAAATAAACTTATATAACCGGGGGCGCGAATTGTAATGGACTGGTTCATTAATTTTTTTAGTAGCATTAGTGAGAATTACGGGCATTTTTTCTCATGGAGCGATGTTGTCAATACGCTTTCTGACCCGGTCAGTTGGGGTATTATCGGAAGTTTGGTATTGCTGGAGGGTTTGCTTTCTGCGGATAATGCGCTTGTACTTGCGGTTATGGTCAAGCACCTGCCAAAAGATCAACAGAAGAAGGCACTCTTTTACGGGATATTAGGGGCTTATTTATTCAGATTTATTGCTATTGGATTAGGAACTTATCTTATTGGATTCACTTTGGTTAAGGTTCTGGGTGCGCTGTACCTCTTTTATATCGCTTATAAAGGATTATTTAAGGGTGGTAGCGAAGAAGAAATTAAGAACAAAGGCACCTCTTTTTGGAAAACTGTACTGCTTGTTGAACTTATGGATATTGCTTTCAGTATTGACAGTGTAATTGCGGCGTTTGGATTGAGTAACCAGGTCTGGGTGCTCTTCATGGGTGGCGTTCTGGGTGTGCTGATGATGCGTGGCGTAGCTCAGCTGTTCTTGCGGCTCATTGAACGATTCCCTGAACTAGAGCAGGCTGCATTCCTGCTTATTGCGATTATTGCCGGTAAGATGCTTGCAGGTGCTTTCGGATACGAATTGCCGCAAGTTGCATTCTTCGCCATTCTGATTGCTGTCTTCGTAGGAACCATTCTCTACAGCTCCAGAAAGAAGAAAAGAGCGGCCGATAAGGAAGCGTAATAGGGGGATTTTTACAGAGGAGATTCCTCTCGAGTTAATCGTATATTTATAGCGTAGGCCTTTGCTTGTAATTGAGAGAGCCGGATGCCGTCCCCGAGAGGACGGCATAGTCGGTTCTGCAACTCTCTATGAAGAGAGTCTGCGCTTGTTTTGCGTCGCAAAACTATAAGGGGGAAGGGCCTTGAGATACTTCGATTACCTGACACAAGAGCAAGAAACATCTTTATTTCACTCTCTGCCTATAACATTTGATAATAATACTCGCAAGGAACTGCTGGCCAATGCTGTTGGAGCAGCCCTTTATATGCCTGCTACCCGTGTCAGTGTTGCTGAAGATATTCTGAAGCTTAAGAGCTCCGGTCTGGTAACCGTAATTATTGATCTTGAGGATGCTATTGGAGATGGCGAGGTTGATCACGCCGAGCAATCTATCGTCCGACATCTTGCTTTTCTGGCCGCATATGCAGAGAACAATACGGATGGGGATAACAGTCTTCCACTCCTTTTTATTCGTGTACGCAATCCATATCAATTACAACAGCTGATTTTCCGGCTGGGTTCTTTAATTTCGATCTTGACCGGTTTCGTTTTTCCTAAGTTTACAGCAGAGAATGGTGTGGAATATTTTGAAGCGATTGCCGATTACAATAGCTCACGCAGCTATTCGGCTCCAGTACTCTATGGGATGCCTATTCTGGAAAGTGCTCCTATAATTTATCGGGAGAGTCGGTTGGAGAGCTTGTTGGCCATCCGTGATTTGCTAGGTGACTACCGTGATTATGTGCTGAACGTCAGAATTGGCGCTACGGATTTCTCCAGTCTGTTCGGATTGCGTCGTAGTCCGGATATTAGTATCTATGATCTGACCCCTATCCGGGACTGCATGTCGGATATTATTAATATATTTGGTCGGGTGGAAGAGGGCTATGTCATCTCGGGACCGGTTTGGGAGTATTTCACGAATAAAGGACACCGGGTGCTCCGTCCGCAGTTGCGTCAGACCCCGTTTGAGGATACGTATGGTAAGAGTGAAGGGCGTGTGATGCGCAACAGCTATATTTCCAGTGCCATAGACGGACTCATTCGTGAAGTGATTTTGGATAAAGAAAATGGGATTATAGGCAAAACGATTATACATCCTTCTCACCTCAGACCTGTTCAGGCGATGTACACAGTCATGCACGAGGAATATGTTGACGCCCTAAGTATCGTAGAGAGCAATGATGGCAGCCGTGGAGTGTTCAAGAGCCAATACTATAATAAGATGAATGAAATTAAGCCGCACTTGAATTGGGCAAAACGTATTTTACTACGATCTCAAATATACGGGGTGTTACATGAACAACAGCATTTTGTCGGGTTATTGCCCGAGAACGAATACACACACGTATAATATTGTCGAGAACCTGCAGGTTACTGTAACTGAAACGTCCAACCCCTTTAATATGCCGCTAGATTCATTATTCTCCATGGCGGCACGAATTAACAAGAAGCGCTCCTTTTTGTTCGTCAGCAAGGTGCTAGGCAAGCATATCCCTGTAAATCCGTTTACTCCGCTGTTAAGTGGAGCTGCTTTGGGGCTGTTGTTGTATCAGGAGATGAACAAAGACACAGCAGATGCGGGACAGATGGAGGAGCTGCTGAACAAAGCAGTACACGGGCTGATTCATCCGGACCAAGCTGAGGAAGCTTACCATGATTTATTATCTGCACGGTTAATTCTACCTCATCCGGTTGTCTTTATCGGCTTTGCCGAGACAGCAACGGCACTAGGTCATAGTATGTTCAACATGTTTGCCGCTGGTGCATCATATATTCATACTACTCGTGAAGACATTCCTGAGCTGGAGTCGGTTGTGAGTTTTGAAGAAGAGCACTCTCATGCGGTAGCTCATTTATGTTATGCCCTAAACCCAGGGTTATTATCAGGAACCGAGCCGATTATATTGGTTGATGATGAGATTACTACCGGAAATACAGCAATCAATACGATCCGTGATATCCACTCCAAGTTCCCACGGCAGGAATATGTAGTTGCTTCCATTCTTGATTGGAGGACTGGGAAGAACGTTCAGACTTATAATGATTTAGAGCAGGAGCTGGGGATCCGCATCACTTCGTTATGCTTGCTCCAGGGCAGTATAGAAGTGACGGGGGTACCTCTTCTAAGGGCTGGAGGAGACCAGGACACGGCGCCTTCAACTGATGCTCCAGTTGTGACTACTTATGTGCAGGATAGCTTGGAGCGACTGCCGGTGAGCTCTAGAGATTCCTATGGAGAGATCAATAAATCTCCTTATGTGAAAAACAGTGGGCGCTTCGGATTGGAGTCACCTAATAATAAAGAGATTGATCAGGGTGTAAGCAGGATTGCAGCTCAGCTGCGTGAGTTGCGTGAAGGTCCACGGGCAATGATCATGGGTGTGGGTGAGTTTATGTATCTGCCGATGCGGATCGCCGCCGAAATGGGCGAGGGTGTCTCTTATCAATCGTCTACTCGCAGTCCAATTCATCCTGAGCGCAGATCCGATTATGGTGTGCACAGCGCTGAAGCTTATCCATCTGCAGGAGACCCGGAAATTACCAACTTTATTTATAATGTTGATCCTGGTCAGTATGACGATATATTCGTGCTAATTGAGCGTGATGTTCCAAGGCAGCGAATAGAGCCGATGACGGATATCTTGAAGAAGCTGGCAGGCCATAAAGTACATCTTATTGTGTTAAGCCCGAAAGATTCAGAAGTGGAGGATGTAGCGAGATGAAGGGAACAGGCACAGAAGAGATTTTGAACAGAAGAATAACCTCACCGGTTCCCTTGGGCAGCTATCCTGCGTCAGATGTTACCTTTCTATTAAAGGATCTTAGCGCGGTTACACTGGAGCGAGCTACAGCAGAACGGGAGGAAGCGATTCAATCCGGTACACATTATTCCGAAATGCTTCCCGTTGAATATCAGCCAACAGAGCAATATATTGAATTATTTCATGAGACGCTGCAGCAATCAGCGGAGAAAGTCGCACTGGCTGTAGCCGTTGTTTCCGAGATGATTGTTGCTCAGAGGAAACCTAACTGTGTCCTCGTCTCTTTGGCTAGAGCGGGAACGCCGATAGGTGTACTGATTAAGCGTTATATAGCGGAGCGATACGGAAGAGATCTGCCGCATTATAGCATCTCTATTATCCGAGGTAAAGGTATTGATGAGAATGCAATCCTCTACATGCTGCAACAGCATGGACTGGATGCTGACCTGCAGTTTATCGATGGCTGGACAGGAAAAGGAGCCATTCGTCAGGTATTAATTGAAGCTTGCAACAGCCTCGATAAGAAATATGGCATTCGCTTGAATGATGATCTGGCCGTGCTGGCCGATCCCGGGAATTGCTCTGGGACCTTTGGGACGAGAGAAGATTACCTAATTCCAAGCGCCTGCTTGAACTCTACGGTATCGGGTTTGATGAGCCGCACAGTGCTGCGTGATGATCTGATCGGACCCGAAGAATTTCATGGGGCGAAATTTTATAAAGAATGGCTGGACACGGATTTATCCAATGTTTTTATTGAGGCGATTTGTCCATATTTCCCTTCAGTCACAGAAGAGGCTCTGCAGATTGCCAGCCTGATGCTGAAGTCTCCACCAGACATTACCTGGGCGGGCCTTCGTGATATTAAGAGTATTCAGGAAACCTTCGGTATAGCTGATATTAATCTGGTTAAACCCGGAGTAGGTGAGACAACTCGGGTGCTGCTGCGCAGAGTACCTTGGAAAATTCTTGTCGATACTATGGATAACCCGAATCTGCGGCATATACTGCTGCTGGCCGAGGATCGGGGCGTACCTGTTGAGGTGTTTCCGGGACTAACGTATTCCTGCTGCGGGATTATTAAACCGCTGAAGGGAGAGAGTGAATGATCTACGCCAGTGATCTGGACCGTACGTTAATCTACTCCCTCAGTGCGATCGGTGTTCCTGAGGATTCGCCAGGTCTGGTTCCAGCCGAGATCATTGAGGGAAGAACGGTTTCATACATTTCCCAGCAAACGCTGGACCAGTTGAAGAAGCTCACCTCAAGTATTATTTTCATGCCAGTTACTACGCGTACAATTCAGCAATATAAGCGGATTAACCTGTTTCAGGAAACCATAATCCCGGATTATGCGATTACGAGTAACGGTGGGAATATTCTGCACCGCGGTGTGATTGACAAGGAC
The DNA here is from genome assembly GCF_022369515.1 of Paenibacillus sp. 19GGS1-52. Classification (NCBI taxonomy): domain Bacteria; kingdom Bacillati; phylum Bacillota; class Bacilli; order Caryophanales; family Paenibacillaceae; genus Paenibacillus; species Paenibacillus sp. 19GGS1-52. Next base: position 6,759,932 of record NZ_CP059724.1, on the reverse strand, counting down.
TGGAGAGCCTCTGTAGGCAGGCTGGTAGAGCGTGGCTCTGCTAAGGCAGAGGAGGTTGAGGTGCTTGTCCGGTCTGTCGTGCGTGAAGAATGGATGATTAGCGAGCGGTATTGCGATGAGTTATTCTACACCTTTGTTGTGCATCGTGATCTGCTGCCTATGGATGAGATTACCCATCTGGCAGAACGGCTGTATGGCCTGGGCTGGAAAATCTCCTTACAAGGGCGTAAGCTGTATGTTGTGCCAGTGGCTGTGAACAAAAGCGATGCCATTATTCATGTGCGGCGCACGGTCCATTCGGAGCCGATGGTGGCTTCAGGAGACTCCTTGTTGGATAAAGGACTGTTGGATAGCGCCGACTATTGTATCGCACCTTGTCATGGAGAAATATTTGCGGAACAGCAGAGTGGTCTTGTAGAATCAAAGTATCGCTTTACGGAGCGCTCGGGTGTATTTGCCGGAGATGAGATTTTGCAGTATGTAAGCAATATTTATAATAATTTAACAGCATTGGGAGTTGGGCCACAATGAAAAAGGTAAATATATATTTCAATCGCTGGTTTTCCGTGGCTTTTCATTACATGAATCTCATCCGGAATAACGAGGACGGCATCCCGTTCCAAATATTCGCTACCCACCCCGATCCCCAGCATATGTCACTGCAAGGCGCTGACGTTGCTGGAACCGAACCGGCCCTGAAAGGAATCGAGTACGTTCAATTCTGTGTTGATTTTTGTCGCCGTAATGAGATCGATATTTTTATTCCACGACTGCATATGCTGGATATCGCCTTACATGCCCCTATGTTTGATGCCATTGGCACGAAGGTTCTGGTCTGTCGAGATCTTGATCTGCTGGAGACCATTATGGATAAGGGCAAGTTCTATGAAAGTGTTACAGACAAAGGCATTATGATCATCCCCGATTATCATGTGGTTCGTACGGTAGAGCAATTTAAAGTTGCCTATCAGGATCTTGTAGCTAAAGGCCATCGTGTCTGCTTTAAACCTACTGAAACAGAAGGCGGCTTAGGCTTCCGGATTATTGACAATGACCGCAGTCCTCTGCAGGAGTTATTCGGGCATGTGACACCGTTGATTTCTTTTGATGAGGCTTATCGTATTCTTTCCAGTGAGACTTTCTTCCCTGATCTGATGGTGATGGAGCTGCTGGAGGGTTATGAATATAGTATAGATTGTCTGGCGGATGAGAATGGTAAACTTTTAGCAGCTGTGCCACGCCGCAAGGCGGGTGGGCGTCTGCGATTGATGGAGCATATACCGGAGCTCGAGCTGATTGCTTCCCGCGTAGCGGAAACCTATAAAATACCTTTTAATTTCAATATTCAAATGAAGTACAGTGGGGCAACGCCCAAGCTGCTTGAGATCAACCCCCGCATGTCCGGAGGTTTGCATATTTCCTGTCTGTCTGGCATTAATTTCCCTTACCTGGCGGTCAAAAGTGCGCTCGGCGGCGAGGTTCAACCTGCTGGATTCGCAGACAATGTATTGGCCAGCCATGTGGAACAACCATTAATTATGAGAATAAACGGTGAATCAGCTGTTCATGACACCGTGAATTAAGCATCATCAAACACACTCACAAGAGGTGAGAACCATTTATTCTAAGTCGAAAATATTGCTGTATACCGGTATCGGTTATGCAGTTGCTGTATTGACGAGCGCTTTTCTGCCAGAACTGCTCTCCTTGCTGCTCCCGGTTGCCGGTGCAACATATGGTATTCTGGGGGGCAGGCGCTCTAGAACTAACCTGCCAGCAGAGGTTCTGCCGGCAGGACCTGAGTTGGTATCCATCGCTCCAGCACCGGCTGCGCGCACTCCAGAGATAAGCAATCCAGCTGCTGGAAATGCGGCACCAGTGGGTCACTTGTCCGGCGTTAAGGGGCACTCTGATTTCAAGATTGGACCGGAGTTCGCTCCGGTGGTCGAATACCTCAGTATTCTGGAGGATATGATTATTTCCGAAGGACAGCAGAATACGTTGGACAATGAAATTGTCGAGAAGTCGCTGGCACTGTTCGCCCGGCTTCAACGTGTAATTCCACTGCTGCAGGAGCTGGGTAATGGCGAGATTAATCATACGGTCCGTAGATTGATACTAAAGGATCTGAATGGTGTTATCAATCCGTTCTTACGGCTTGGCGGCGAAGCAAAAATAAAGAATCGGAGAATGCTGCTGAACGGTCTGAAAGATGTCGATACCAAAATATCGGATATTGCGTCGACGATCGAGCATAAAGACCTGATGGAACTTCAGACGAAGGCGGAACTGATTCATCAGCGATATAGCAGTTCCGAATTATAAGGAGGGAAACCCATGTCCACGCAGTTGATCCAATTGAAAAAAGAGGACGAGCAGAAGGTAGTCCAGGAGGCTTCTCAGCTGATTGAGAAGGTAGCCAAGACGGATACGGTTACCCTGGATTCTTTGATGGATGAGATCGGTAAGCTTGGAGTAAAGACGCAGGAAAAAGCGGGACAAACCCTCAAGCTGCTGGATCGTCCAGTCAATGAATTGATGTCCGGCAAGCGTGTCGAAGTACCAAACATGATTATGAAGCTGCGCAATGAATGTGAGAATCTGCAGCAAAGTAAAAATGTAAGCTTATTCGGTAAAATTCTGCGCAAGAGTCCGCTCAAAAACTATGTATACAAATATCAATCTGTCCGCACCAACATTGATGCTATTATTACGGGTCTGCGGGATGGCAGAGATAATCTAGAAGAGAGTATCGTTAACATGCGGCAGCTTAAACGCAGCTCCATGGAGGAAATTTACAACCTGCAGACTAAAATTTCTTTTGGCAATAAGCTAAAAGAGATGTTCGAGCTGGAGATTGCCAAGCCGGAAAATGAGCTGCGTAAAACGTATCTGGAGCGTGGTCTACGTAAAGTAATGGTGCGTATCCAGTCGATGACTGAGATGATTCTGCTCTACAATCAAGCGATTGCGGCCACAGATATCATCAATGATAATAACGACAAGCTGATTGATTCCGTAAACAATGCGATTGATAAAACCTCTAATCTGATTACTGTATCGGCAATGATTGCGATGTCGCTGGCTGACCAAGAGAACGTTATTTCTGCTGTTGAAGCCACGAATAAGACGATTGAGGATCAGTTCAAAGAAAATGCACGTCTGCTCCGCACCACTACAGAAAAAACAACGGAGCTGCTCTCCAAGCCATCCATGTCTTTGGAGGCCGTCAATCAAGCCATTGGCGATTTGCTTAGTGCCCTGGATACTTCTGAACAGTCCAATCGTCGCATTATTGAGAGCTGTCAGGATTATACGTCCAAGATGACAACGATCAATACGCAGCTAAGCAATCGTTTAGGGATTAACGAAGCCCCGCAGCCAGAGGCATTGAAGCAAGGTGCCACGGATAATCAACTGAGCAATTTCCTGAACTAAGAGATTCTATTTGCACAACTTTATATTCCGTCACCAAACCTGTTGAAATTACTTAGCAGGTTTTTTGTTTTATTCTCTATTTAATTTTTCCGATTTACTAAAGATTTCATATGAGATATTATGGTAATGATTTACTGGATTATACTTATTATCTAGTAAAAAGGATTACATACCGGGGAGGAACACAGATGGGCAGGAAGTGGCAGGGAATGTTGGCAAGTGTATTGGGAGTAAGTATGTTGCTGAGTTCGATGGGGGGAACAGCGGCGGCTCAAAGCACTAAGGATTACGAAGGCCACTGGGCACAAAAGGCCATTGAAAGTTGGCTGGATAGCGGTAAGCTGAAAGGTTTTGAAGACGGGTCAGTGAAGCCTAACCAAACGATTACCAGAGCGGAGTTTATGGCTTTAATCAATCGGTCCTTTAATTTCTCGGATGTAGCAAAAGTTAGCTTTTCTGACGTTTCCTCTACCAGTTGGGTTTATAACGAGGTGGCGAAGGCGATTGCAGCGGGTTATATCCAAGGCTACAACAACGAGATTCGCCCGAATTCCCCCATAAACCGGCAGGAAGCAGCAGTTATTATAAGTAAGCTGCTGAAGCTGGAGGAAGGCGATATAGAAGTTCTGCATGCGTTCAGCGATGCGGGGGAAATTGCCGTTTGGGGTAAGAGTAGTGTCGCAGCGGCAGTTAAGGCAGGAATCCTAAAAGGATACCCAAATGGAACGTTTGCACCTGTGCAGGCAATGACCCGTGCTGAATCATTGACCTTAATTGATTCAGCAGCAGCCCAATCGCAGGCAGCGGTGCCTACAGCTTCACCTATCCCAACCACCTCACCTACAGCTAGTGCCACACCGACACCTACAGCGACAACAGCAGCAGTTGGGGGAGGCGGTGGAGGCGGTGGAGGCGGAGGTGGTGGAATCATCGCGACACCAACCGCCACTCCCGAACCGACTATGCCAGTAAGTCAAATACCGGTGTTAGATATAAATATTACTGCTCTTCCCATGGTTTCGGTTACAAATTCCGTTTATTTGAAGTTTGACTATAGCGCAGTTCCGGAGTCTGTGCTTAACGCTAACGTTACACTTTCTTATTATGTTACTTCCACACCGATTAATTCCAGAGATCTCAGATGGGAATTTCATAATTTAACAGCAGTTACACATCTACCCGGTTACTCTATTAGAACTTACCCCAACCTGTCAATCCCAGCCACTTATATAGGCACAGGTGGAGACAAATATGTAACAGTCGTACTTAGAAACTATGAAAGTGAAATGATCGGATATTACACTCAAGCGATGAATCTACAGCCTGCTGTTATTGAACAAGGAAGTAATTTCGTGAAGTTGGATAGCGGGGTTACTATTACACAAGAAAAGAAAATCTATAATGGTCCAATTAATGGTGGTGCCCATTATACCGATGTTGTGGATGTCACGGGTGCCATGGCAGGACAGCATGAGGCGGCTTACTATACAATTACTCCAAAGTACCTAATGGATGAGGACCTTAATCGTGATGTGAATGATATTCTGTCAGGCTCATACCATATATACACAGAGGATCTCGTCCGTGTTGTTGGAAGTAATTATCCTGCTGAATTAGTCTCTGATCATATTCCATTGGCATATGAATCCCTGCAAAACTTTGAGACATACAACGAAGCAGAATATACCATAGTATTCTATGATTCCAACCTAAAGGCAATCAGTTACTACGAAGGTAGAACCCAGCTAAGCGATGAATTGAAAGTGGATGCCGCTGAGAAGAAAATCTCTGAAATTTCAAGCTTCACAGGATTAGAGCAAGAGGATACTACCGTTAGAGCATTAAGAGCTTATGTGGCGCTCGGTGTATCTCTTCAGGCGAACATCAATCCGCAGCAATTAACAACACTTGAGAATGCAGTAAGCACGCTGGAGAGCAGCAAGCGTTCGGGACCTCTGCTGGAGAGTCTCTCATTGGTTGCTGCCAGTGTTTCCAAGGAGTATCAGCAATTTAACGGAACAGTTTTACGCCTTAATTCATTGAATTTCCCAGTGACCTTAGAAAATCAGGTTGCAAGCTTATCTTGTTACATTACCGAGAGCCCGATCACGTTAGCGGACATCCAGGTACCGAGTGAATACGGGCGAATCCCATACTCCAGGTTAGTGGATTTCCCAGTACCTAATAAAGTGGGCAACTATTATGTGACTGTTGTATATTACGATAAGGATAATCAGCCTGTACGATATACGACAACTCCGCAAAAGATTGACTTCTCCATTTTGACGCCCATATGGGATGGTTCGGCTGTTCAAGTCTCGGATGGTGTAGGTATAGTACGTGATTATAATAATGGAGGACGTGCTGATTATGTTGCCTTCCAGGATTATTTGCATACTCATCCAGAGGTGTTATATTTTACAACTACAGCGAAATCAACATTTGGACAAAATCAAATTTTTTCTCCTGAAAATGTAGTAAAGCAACAGCAGGGTTTCACCCCAGCAGGCAGCTATCCATTTTACCAAATGCATTTTACGTACGATGAAGCATTAAATGGACAGCCTGAGGAATATATCGTTATTTTTTATGACAAGGATTATAAAGCAATCAGTTATTACAAGGGTACCCTGAAGGACTAATAGAGGTAGAACAATCATAAATCCTCACTTTCACACATAAGTTGTCACAAGACTACATGTGGAGAAGGTGAGGATAGGCATATGATTCTAGGATGCTTGATACTTGTGCTTATCATCGTAGCCAGCAGTGAGAAAGCGGAAGCTATTGCAGAACTGAATGATGACAGCTCCTAACGCAAGTATTTCAAATTTAAATGGAGTTCTCCAACTCTTCGTGGTTCAAGCAATTTCCAACGGTGTATTGGGTATAATAACCCAAGAGCTGACCCATAGCTCACTCGTTGAAAATACTAAATTTGGAGCGGAGGCCACATGGAGAACGAGGCATTGCTGCAGGTAGAACGATTGGCGCTCAAGAAACAGAAGATTTATCGGCAAAGCGTATTCCGCTATATTGCCAGGGCCATGCTAGCCAGTATGTTTATCGGATTCGGTGTAATTGTAGCGTTCAAGACAGGCAACTTCTTCTATATGGAGCAATCGCCGATGACTTATCCGATGGCTGCGATTACGTTTGGTGCAGCCATTATTCTGATTTCCTACGGCGGCGGTGATTTGTTTACCGGAGATACGTTTTATTTCACTTATGCCGCTTTAAGGCGCAAGATGCAATGGACCGAAGTCGTTCGGATGTGGGTAATTAGTTATATCGGAAACATTCTCGGTGCGGCTGCCTTTGCGCTGCTGATCTATTTAACAGGGCTGTTTTACGACTCCAATGTAAATGGATTTTTGCTCAATGTGGTGGCCCATAAGATGGAGGCTCCTACGATACAGTTGTTCTTCCGCGCTATTCTTTGTAACTGGCTCGTTTGCCTGGCTTTTTTCGTTCCGATGTCAATGAAAGGCGACGGAGCTAAGATGTTTGCGATGGTCTTGTTTGTATTCTGCTTCTTTATCTCCGGGTATGAGCATAGTATTGCAAACATGTGTACCTTCGCTATCGCGCTGGTGCTTGATCATCCCGGAACCATATCGTGGAGTGGTGTAGTGCACAATCTTGTGCCTGTAACGTTGGGGAATCTAATTGGCGGCGGTGTCTTGATGGGGGTTATGTACTACTATGTGAATAAGCCCTTTTTGGATGATGAGCAGCATTAAGCGGAAGAACAGAGTGTATCTGTTAATACTCACAATCAATGGCTCCGTCCCTGTTAGGGGGCGGAGTTCTTTTGTATGGCACCACCCATACGATTTATCTCCCGATTATTGAGAATAAGAGACTATCAAGCCAGTGACCGCATGTTCCAATACATAGGGGCCTTCTCACCAAGTGTGCCTTCCAAGGTGCCGCCCTCTTTACGCCAATATTCAATACCGCCAAGCATCTCTTTAACCTGATAGCCTGATGCGGCAAGTCTTGCAGCAGCTTTGCTTGCGCCGTTGCAGGCTGGCCCCCAGCAATAGAGCACTAGAACTTCCCCTTCAGGCAATGCGGGGCTGGAGGGGGTAAGCTGTCCAGAGGGAAGGGATAGTGCGCCAGGCAGGTGAGCCTCCTCATAAGACCTTGCATCACGAACATCTACGATGGTGAATCCGGGGATACCCTTTCTTAGATCAAATGCAACATCGGCAATATCGGTCTCATATCGACCTTTAGCTTTGAAATATTCTACTGCATCTTCAGGTCGGGCAGCCGGTGTACTGAGCACTTGCGTTTTAGGTTTGATATTCATTGTGAACCTCCTATAGCTATGAGTTCTTAAATTTATTGTATACTATGTTTAGAATTACAGTTATCTATAGTAATGGATGATAAATATCGAAATTATTGATATATAGATAGGAGAAGCAGCGATGGAATTGACCTATTTGCGGACCTTTTGCGAAGTGGTAACCTGTGGTAGCTATACACGGGCGGCGGAGAAGTTGGGTTATGCGCAGTCCAGTATAACAGCGCAGATTGCCAAGCTGGAGGAGGTATATGGGGCTGTACTTCTGGAGCGGGTGGGCAGAGGAATGACGCCTACTTTTGCTGGCAAAAGCCTGTTGCCCTATGCCCGGCAAATGCTGGCTCTAAATGAAGAAGTGAAGGAGATTATCTCCGGCGGGAGCAAAGGTATACTTACGATCAGTGCGATTGAGACCTTGGCTGCCTATTTTTTGCCTCATCGCCTACATCGTTATAGAGAGCAATATCCCGGTATTCAGCTGCGTGTTCAGCCTGGATCGGAGGTTGAGATCATCACAGCTGTAAAAGAGAAATCTGCTGACTTTGGTTTGATCTTCGATACACGTTATGTATCGGAGGAGCTGGAATCACTAGTGCTGCGGCAGGAGCAATTATTTATTATTACACACCCTGAGCATCCTTTGGCACATCAGCCTGAACTATCCCTTACACAGCTTGCCGGGGAGCCGCTTATTCTTACAGAAGATACCTGCACCTATAGAAGGTATTTGCTGGATGAACTGAAGCAAGCTGGCATATCCCCCAGAATTGACATGGAATTTGGGAATCTGGAGGGGATAAAACAGGCGGTGAAGCATCAATGGGGAACAGCGTTCCTGCCCGGCTATGCGATTGAGGAAGAAAGACGACAGGGCTCAATCAGTGCGATTCCCATCGTCGGTGACACAAAAGGATTCTATATTCAGCTTATATACCGTAAGGATCGCGTGCTTCCACCGGCGTATAATGATTTTATTAAGCAAATGCAGGAGCTATAGGGGCTTACCACTTGGAGCCGCCGGAAGAACGTCCGCCTGATTTACCGCCGCCTCCACCCCAGGAGGAGCCACCGGAAGAACGTCCACTGCTTCCACCCCAGGAAGAACCGCCAGAAGAACGCCCCCCACCGCCTCCAAACCCGCCAGAAGAAGGCGGACCGGAGGACATACGTTTACGGGCTTGTTCTTTACGTTGTCTTTCTCTCATCAGGGCTAGCTGAGCTTGACGTTCCTCTTCCTCTTGTTGCCGGACAAGCCTGCTTACTTCATCTACAAAGGAATCGATCTGCACAGTAAAAGACTGACTAAGGGCCTCCAGCTCATCTAGATTAGCCGGACGGGCAGACAATCTCTGCTCCAGTTCAGCATATTCCGGCAGAAGGGATAGCTGGAAGCGGGTTCTTGAAGTCAAGCCCCGGCTGTGAAGCATCTGTTGTGCCGTATCCACGCGGATTTGTCCCTCTGAAAAGAGTCGTGTGACTTTATTCAGTCGTTCCTGAAGCTCCTCCAAACTTCTCGTGAGATTGGTAAACTGTTGTCCGGCCTCATCCTGCATGGACAGCAGTTGGTCCAGTCCACTGCGTGCTTTATCATATTCGCCGCGCTCATCACTGGTCCAAGTCTCAAGCTGCGGCACTTCAGTGGCACCTTCACGCAGCCGTCTGCTCCATTCCTCCAACACCTCTTCTAAACTGGTTATATGCTGTTCTACAAAATAATCTCGAGCCTCGGCAATTCGACTCTGCAGCCCATCTCTTTGCTGCTTCAGTTGGCTCCAATGGCTGCGGACAGTTTCCAGGTCCCTACGGTTATTCTGCCGTAGAAGTGCCTGTCGTTCCGTCATAGCAATGGCTTCATTCAGAAAGGAATCAAGGCGGGCAGCAATCTTCCGCACTTCATCCATGTCACCGCTGCGCAGAGGTTCCTCTAGTGCAGTAGCCTCTGCATTGGCCAGCTCCAGAGAGTCATAAGATTTCACCTTCATATTCTGTAATGAATGTTGTTCAATGATCCCGGCGATTTTGGTACGGGCAGCCGACAAAACCCCGGGGAATTCATTCACCTTATCTTCGTAGGTATCCACATCCTGAAGATCCCGCTCAATCTTCTCTTGCAGTTCCTGTGCATCCTCAGTAACTTCCTGTGCAGCAATTGGATCGAAGAGCTCTAATTGATCAGCCTTAGCCGTCTCCTCTGTAAGTTCCTTAATATCTTCTATAATCTCTTGAAGTGCAAAGCCAGTTTCCTTAACCGTACTCTGCAGTTGTTCGTCAATCTCGGGCGCATCCTTTTTCAGCTCAGTGATACGCTGCTTGACGTTGCGGTCAGCTTCGCTAATGACAGCGATATTCTTTTCTTCCGCTTCAATCGCTGATTGGAAAGAAAGCTCGGTCTGCTGAAGCTGCTCCCGCGCTGCCTTTAGGGCAGAGAGCTGATACAGGGAAGGGAGGGAGTCCTTGCCTTTGCTCTGGAGTGCGGAGATCTGAATGAGTTGGTCAGATAGTCGTTTAGAGATCGCCTCAACCATTTCTCCTGTTTTGCCCTGAACAATTCCCTGGAATGGCTTCAGTGTTTCTAAAGCTTGGCTAGCCCGTACAAGTAAATCAGAGAGTTTCTCCTGCTGTTCACTGAGCTGCTTACGGCGACGCAGTCCAGTCAGTACTACGAATAACACAAGCAGCAGTAGTACGCCACCGATTGCAATAGCTGTAAGAGTGAGCATGGACAGGCCAGAAGAGCTGTTATTCACAGGGGCTGTAGTACCGCTGTTCACAGTACCTGCTGTACTACCAGTCGCTGTGCCACTGTCCGAGCTGCCAACAGCGTTGCTGCTTCCTTGGCTTCCACTAGCAGAGCCAGTATCCGGGGAACTGACGATAGAAGGTATAGCTTTTATTAAGGAAGATACTCCCCCGGCGAAATCGCCATCTTTGGCATAAGGAATGAAATAAGTATCGAGCAGCTCGGTAATAGCTGCGCTTCCAGTGCTCCCACCCTGACGTTGCGACCAGGAGTTCACCGAGGTTTGAAGTCCCGGATTATCAAAGTGGAGTTCAATCTTCTGATCGCCAGCAGAGATCAATAAGAGAATATCTCGTGTGGAAAGTCCCCATGCATCATAGACATCACTTGCATATTCATTTGAAGCTGTCCCGTTTAAGGAATCCACAGTTAGCAAGTGAAATGTAAAGAGATCCGTGGTAGCCATCTTTTCAATAGAAGCAACTTCTGCTGTACTGAACAGTCCGGCTTCATCTGTAACTAATCCTTGCTGAGTAGGAGCACCAATAGCATATACACCAGGTATCCATAACAGGTTTAGCAATAGGAACAACGCTATATATTTCTTCAAGCCGACACGCTCCGATCTTTAAGTCTTTATTTCAATATATTATGCAGCTAATTATACTATATCATTAAACAATACTTGCCTGTGGCTAAGCCCCTTTGCCCAAAAGCCTTTGTTAGACAACAAAAAACCGCATCCCCCGTGAAGGAGAATGCGGTCATGTATATAGTTATTATCTGAGTTGCAGACATAAAATGTACTGCAATCTGGATTTGATCTCTTTTTGCCATTTCAAATCTCCAACTTTAACGGCAAGATTGAGCAGATCCAGATAATCGTCAACCTGCAATGCAGTCCGGGTAGTGGCTATGTTCATGGGTGTTCAGTCTCCTTCTAATCAATCTAATAATGATAATCATTATCAACCGTTATAGCTATTATCCACATATTACAGGTAAAAAGCAATATAAAAATAAAGGATCTTACTTTGAAATTGTTACAATTTTAAATACAAGTGAAAAGCGGTGGATTTGCACATTTTATATTGAAGAAAAGGAAAAACTAGCAGGAACCTTACCATTTTTTGTCGAATACAGGATTGGTGTGAATATTGATATCTGAATTTTTGGAAAAAAGGGGAATTTGCGATGAAGCGGTGTAAACTCTTGCTTCTGATTAGTCTTCTGCTTGTACTTGCGCCTCCTGTTGCCGCTCACGCCCAAAAAGAGGATATTAGGTACCAGGCAGAATTGGATTATCCGCCATACAAATATATACAAAATGGATATTTAACCGGTTTTGATGTTGATCTGACCAGTATGATTTTTGAGAAACAGGATTATATGCTCCACTATAGTACAGGTAAATGGGGCGATGTGCAAAAGCGGTTGATTCAGGGAGATATTGATACAACCGGACTTATGGCTGTTACCGATGAAAGAAAACAGCAGGTATTATTCTCAAAGCCTGTACTAAGAACTTATATTTCCGTCTACGCGAGACATAGCAAAGTATTCAAAAGTGAAGTGAGCCTGAGCACTTTAGGTAATTATAAGATTGGTGTAGGCAAAGATCAGTACACGGAAAGTGTACTGCGCAGCAAGGCGGGAATTAAGCAATACATAGAATACGCAACCGTTCCGGATGCCCTGAAGGCACTGGACAACGGGGAGATTGACCTTTTATTCGAGAATCAGGATGTGGTTGATTATCTGATTGTGGATAAGGGATTAACCGGTAACATTGTACGTGAACTGAGTGATCTATACCCGAGGGATTTTGCATATGGGCTCAATAAGTCCTCGCCGGAGCTGGTTTCTTATATTAATGCCCGGCTGGAGCGCCTACAGCGTTCTGGAGCTTTTGAAGAATTGTACCAGCAGTATTTCTTGAAACATTCTGATTATTATAAATCTTTGATACGTAGCCGCATTATATCTGGGGCAGTCATTGGATTTTGTTTATTGGTATTTGGGGTAGTCTTATTAAAAATGTATATTACTCATTTGCGGAGGGTCATTCACTCTGAACAGCAATTTTTTGAAGATGTAATAAATCATACCGAAAGTATGATCTGGGCGGTCCAGGCAGATAAAAAGACTGTTCGCTTCAACGAGTATGCGGAGAAAATGACGGGTTTACGAGAGAAAGATGTACTAGGTAAAAGTATAGATGATATCGCAGGTCTGGAAGGTAGTCCTGCTGAGCTCAGGCAACTGCTGAATCGTGCGATTCAGCAGGATTATGTTAATAATGTCGAGCTTAAGCTTCCAAATAACGCTCCTGCAGCACGGCACTACTCTATCCGGACCACCGTAATCGAAGGACTAGATAAGCAGACAGCGAAGATCTTTGTATTGGTAGGATTGGATATTGATGAGCGCAAGAGAAATGAGCTTGAGCTTCAGCGGAGCTATCAGGAACTGGAATCCACTTATGAAGAGCTGGCAGCGACGGAAGTGGAGCTGCACGATCAATTTGACAAGCTGCGGATCAGTGAACGTCGCTTTCGTCTGGCATCGGAGGGCTCAGGCGCATATATGTGGGAACTTGATTGGGAGGATGGGCACTATATCCTGTCGGATCGTTGGTATGAGGTTATGGGTTACAGTGAGGAAGAGATCAATTCGTTCGAGGGAGGGGTGCTTAGTGTTATTCACCCAGATGACCAAGAGTCCTCCCGTAAAGCAAGGCAGGAACATCTTACTGGCCTTACTCCTATTTATGAGACCGAATACCGGATGCGTACCAAGGATAACAAATTTATATGGTTTGAGGTTAGGGGTAAAGCGATCGTTGATCCAAGGGACAAAATCCTTTTATTTATTGGTTCATTGATTGATATCAGTAAACGCAAACAGGTAGAGTTCAAGCTGAACAACAGCTATCAGGAGCTTGAAGCTACGTATGAGCAGCTTACGGCAACCCAGCAGGAGCTGGTGGGACAATATGATATGCTGCTGGAGAATCAGAAGAATATGCACCGCTTGGCTTATGTGGACTCTTTGAGCAATCTGCCTAACCGTGTATCCTTGCTGGAGTCCATGGAGAATTTCTTTCGACGTCCAGGAGGTACGGCAGCGCTGCTGTTCGTGGATACTGACAATTTCAAATACATTAACGATACATTGGGGCATAAATTTGGAGACATTCTGATCCGTAAAGCGAGCGAAAGATTGCAGTCTGTTGTTAGTGAAGGTGATGTGCTGTCGCGCTTGGGTGGCGATGAATTCGTGATTTTCCTCAAAGATGAGGAGAACCCTGAAGCCGTGTTCACATTGGCAGAGAATATTATGAGAGCTTTCAGAAAGTCATTTCTGGTCGGAGAAAGTAACTTGTATGTCACTGTCAGCATTGGCATTTCATTTTATCCGGAAGACGGTGAAACTACAGAAGAAATCCTGAAGAATGCCGATGTAGCCATGTACCGTGCCAAAGAAGAGGGTAAGGGCAGATATGTAGTCTACGATAAGTCGATGCATACTGCTTTTAATGAGCGCATGAATATTGAAAAACATTTGCGAAGCGCGATGAATGATAATGAATTTGAGCTGTATTACCAGCCTCAGGTAGATATCGAGACCGGGTTAATCTCCGGCTTTGAAGCGTTAATCCGCTGGAACAGCCCGGAACTGGGTTTTGTCTCGCCTCTTTCATTTATTAAAATAGCCGAAGATTCCAGATTAATTGTGTACATTGGGGAATGGGTGCTTAGAGAAGCCTGCCACGTGATGAAGGGCATTCACGACAGGGTAGGCAGCCACTATAAAATTTCGGTAAACATTTCTGTTATTCAGATGCTGCAGGATGATTTCACCGATATTGTGCTGGATAGTCTGGCCGTTAGTGGCCTGATGCCAAACTGCCTCGAACTTGAAATCACCGAGTCGATCTTTATGGAATCCTTCGACAGCATTGTCAGCAAGCTGGAATTCCTGAAATCGCGCGGTATCCGGATCGCTTTGGATGATTTCGGGACTGGCTATTCTTCGCTCAGCTATTTACAGCAACTACCTATTTCCACGCTCAAAATGGACAAGACCTTTATTGATTCATTAGCAGACAAAGCTTATAGTCAATCTTTCGTCCAGACTATTGTACAGTTGGGTCATACCATGGGACTAGAGGTCGTGGCGGAGGGTGTAGAAGATGTCAGCCAACTGGCTTTCCTTAAAGAAGCCGGTTGCGATAAGATACAAGGCTACCTGATAAGTAGAGCAGTACCAGTAAGTCAACTAGAACCCTTTCTCATACCGGAGAAGTGCTACGGGGTATAGACACAAGTTAGTAAAAAACGGGCCTCGGAGAGAACTCCGAGGCTCGTTCTTATTAAAAGATAAGAATGTATAGGTTTCACACGACGAACTCACCTCAGTTACTCCGATTGGAAGTTGCTTTATGCGCGTTTTGACTATTTCAGGTTAATATCAAGCACTCAGTGTTGAGCCTTTTTAGACAAGCACTATTTTGTTCTTCCCCGTCCGCTTCGCTTCGTAAAGGGCATCATCCGTTTTTTGGAAGATGGAGTTCTTGGAATCCGTACCTGCTAAGTCATGCATCCCGATGCTCACTGTCACCGTTTTGCCTTCCATTTCACTTATGAACATCCCTGCGATACCCGTCCGTATACGCTCCATAATCTCATAGGATTCTTCCAGCGTCTTGGCGGTCAGAATAATTGCGAATTCTTCTCCGCCATAACGGGCGGCGAAGTCGTCAGTTCCAACCTCCTTCAACACAATTGCTGCCACTTGCTTAAGGACAATATCTCCAATACGGTGCCCGTACAAATCATTTACCTGTTTAAAATCATCAATATCCATAATCCCCAACTGCATTGGAAATGGATTGTTCTGCTGGTGTTCAATTAGCCAACCTAAATATTCATGAAAGGTTTTATGATTGTACAGATCGGTGAGCGGATCGATCTTGGACAGACGATCCATAATGATGTTCTGAATCCGCAGATCTTGTTCTGATTTCACTGAAGTCTTCAACGATTGTATAAGGTCTTGACCGCGGCCAATGACGCCGAATCCAGCCAGTGAAGTTCCGGCAAAAATAATAGCTATAATGATGTTATCAACACGCAAGGTATAGTCATAGGTTGATGTGGTAAGAAACAATAGAATGATATAGAACAGGCAAACGGCTGTAGAAGCCAGCAAATAGCTAGCTTTTAAATAAATCATAGAGACAAGCAGCGGAAGCAGCATAATAAGTGGTTGCACATGAATTTCAGGACTGATATACATGATAATCAGGATCGCGAACAGATGACTGGCGATGGTAATTGAAAGCTCGGTGAATTGAGGTTTGCGTTTATATATATATTCCAGAATTAAGTTCAGAATAAATATAATAACAACTGGAACCAGTACATGGAGGAAAAAATAATTTCCGGTCGAGAGTTGAGGCCTGGTGTTCCACATGGAAAGGATAACGAAAATTTGACTCGCTAAATATACTAAAAGTACGATCCAAAGCGCATTGAGGAGCATACGGTTCCAATAGTTCTGGCGAGGAGTTTGCGGAAGGGTAAACATTAGGTGTTCCTCTTTTCCGGTGGTGATAATAATATATTCGACAAAAGTCCACTAGTTCCTTCCAAGAGGTGTAATGATGATAATGTTCGGATTTGGCTCCTGTTACTAGATTGTTCATAGTATATTTCATGGATATGTAATATAAATACGAATTATTAAGAGGATATTAACTTGACACATTCGTTTATTTTCTATAAAATTTCTATTGGCTCATAAAATAAATAAGCTGTTCGTATATCCTCAATGATAAGGTTTGGGGGTTTCTACAGGGAACCGTAAATTCCTTGCTACGAATAGGATGCTTTTTGCATACCTATGAAATAGTCGGGATTTTTTTGTTGTTCTATTTAGGAAACTAGCAGAACTTTTAGGAGGATATGATGAGTAAATACGATGTGATAGTAGTTGGTGCAGGTCCGGCTGGGATTTTTGCTTGCTATGAGCTGACGCGTAAGGCGCCGCACTTAAAGGTGTTGCTTGTGGACAAGGGTCATGATATCTATCGCCGCAATTGTCCTATTCTGGAGGAGAAAATCAAGCTGTGTCCACCCGCCTCAGGCCGCAAGGAATTTGCTGGCTGTATGCCAGCCTGCTCTATCACTGCCGGCTTTGGGGGAGCAGGAGCTTACAGCGACGGCAAATTTAATATCACAACCGAGTTCGGTGGCTGGATGACGGATTATTTACCTCCATCCAAGGTGCTGGAGCTGATCCGTTATGTTGACGATGTGAACCTAGAACATGGAGCTACACAGAATATTACTGATCCTACCACTGAAAGTATCCGTAGTATTGAGCAGCGGGGTTATGCTGCTGGATTAAAGCTGCTGCGTGCGCAGGTACGTCATCTTGGCACAGAACAGAATCTGGAGATTCTTAAATCTATATATGAATATTTAAAGACACGCATTGAGATGGTATTTAAGACAGAGGTTCAAGATATTAACACTGTCAAGGAACAAGGTGCGCAACGCATTACGGGCATAACGTTCAAGAATGGCGATACCCATGAAGCTGCTCTGGTGATGATTGCACCGGGCCGTGACGGCTCAGCTTGGCTGACGGAGATCCTGAAGAAACGTCGCCTCAAAATGTACAATAACCAGGTGGATGTTGGCGTGCGAGTAGAAACCTCCGATGTGGTCATGCGGGAGATCAATGAGCATCTGTATGAAGGGAAGTTCATCTTCAATACTTCTGTGGGCACCCGAGTGCGTACCTTTTGCAGCAATCCTTCTGGACATGTTGTTGTGGAGAATCACAGTGGAGTTATGGCAGCGAATGGACACTCTTTTAAAGATCCAGCACTCGGCTCTAAGAATACTAACTTTGCATTGCTGGTCTCGCATACCTTTACAGAGCCTTTTGATAAACCGAATGAGTACGCCCGGGAGATCTGCAAAAGAGCTAATGATTTATCCAATGGCGGGGTGATTGTGCAGAAGTACGGAGATATTCTGCGCGGACGGCGCTCGACAGAAACGCGGATCAGTGAAGGGTTCCTAGAGCCGACACTGAAAGAGGCCGTGCCGGGCGACCTCGGGCTGGTGCTGCCGTACAATACGATGAAAAGTCTGATTGAAATGGTAGAGGCGCTGGAAAAAGTAACACCGGGTATCGCCTCTGAGCACACTTTGTTCTATGGAGTGGAAGCGAAATTTTATTCAGCCCGGCCGAAGCTAACGGAGAAATTTGAGACAGAAATCGCCGGCCTGTACTGCGGTGGGGATGGAGCAGGGATCACCCGTGGTTTGGCGCAGGCTGGGGCGGCCGGAGTGTGGATTGCCCGGGCGATGATGGAGCGTATGGAATAGAAAGTATTTCTTTTCACAATCTCTGCTGATATAATGTTAGGATACATAACATCAGCAGAGTGGAGTGGGTGTAAATGATACGGAATCGCCGAAACTTAGGTTTGTTAGTCGTTCTATTACTGCTTATAGGTCTGTACAGTGTGTGGATTGAGATGTTCTGGGTACATAAGATTGTGTTCGTGTGCTTGATGATCTTACTGGGACTGATTTCGTGGAATATTTATCGCAGTGGATTACGTAAGGACGCACTGTTGGAGGATGCTAGAGATAAGGTTAATCTGCTGAGTAATGAGATTGTAGTGACCACGGATCGACTGTATGGAGCCCTTGAGGAAATCAGCCGACATACAGAGGAATTGCAGCAGACGGCAGATTATTCACACGCTTATGAGACAGACCTGCGGATACGCAGCTACGATGCTAAGACGAATATAGAGGGTGCTTTTGAGACTATGGGCGGAGTGGCAGCAGTCACATCTCATATCGGGGAGCTGACCGGCAGGCTGGGAGCAAATATGCACGGCACGCGTCAGGGCATGGCCGAGATGCTGGATTCTTTGAAAATCACGGATGCTGTGATGGAGGAGCTGAAAGAGCAGAGCGGGGATATGTTGACCAAATTCACAACCTTAAGCCAACATATTGCTATGGTAGAGGAAATCAATTCGCTTATCGTTGGGATTGTTAACGAAACCGCCTTACTGGCCTTAAATGCTTCCATTGAAGCGGCACGTGCGGGGGAGCAAGGGCGAGGATTTGCTGTAGTTGCTGGTCGGATTCGGCAGCTGGCTGATCAGAGCAAGGCTTCCGTAGACCGCTCCTCAGGCCTTCTCCTGGATATTAATAATGGGGTTAGGCAGGTGCTGGATTCAGTTACAAAAGAGCAGGTCGCTGTGGACCGCGGGGTGAATGAGGTAGGTACGGTGAAGCTGCGACTGGATGATATAGCCGCAAGAGTTGAAGAGGTAGGGACCGTCGTCGTTGATACAGTCGCTGCAGCTTCTCAGCAGAGCACGCTGATCGGGGAGATCACTTCCGAGCTGCGTATGGCGGTAGCTATCGTAAATGAGACGATTGCTAATGTTGATCAGACCCTGGAGCAGGTGACACGGCAGCGCACACAGATCGGTCAGTTGAATGATATCAGCGCCAATCTACTTGCCGAGTCGCAATTCCTACAGCAATCGGTTAACAGCATTGCTGGCAGAGAAGAAATTGAGCTCAGTCCATATGCCGAGAAATTGCAGGAAATGCAGAGTCTGCTCGAAAATATTTCGGTTAAAGACGAGCTGTACATACCGGACCCAGCAAGTCATGGCGGTGTTCTGGCTGCATGCATCCAAAAAGCGCCTGATGTGCAGGCGATCTGGTCAAATCGTACGGATGGCACCTTTATTTACTCTGAACCTGCGGCAGGTCTGTTGAACGCCAAACGGCGGGAATGGTGGAGTGGAGCGATGGATGCAGGCGAATTTGTCTCGAAGCCTTATGTTTCAGCGATTACCAAGCGCTCCTGCATCACTCTATCGCGGGCGATCAGGAATCGCCAGGGAGAGATCGTGGGCGTGGTCGGCATAGATATAGCAGTCTAGGACTAGTCATCAGCGTTCAAGCGTTCATTTATAAAATGTTATTTCTCGCGGAAGCGGCGGCCGTCCCTCAAAGGACAGGCTAGCCGCTTCTATTGCGTGTGCAGAGATCATTAATCCTGACTGTTAGAAGAGATATCCAGTCCCGTCCATATGGATTTCCAATTCTTACTTACAAGCCGCATTTCATAAATAGGTATTAATTCTGTATGTTCTATAAAGTGAGGCGTTGGCCGAAGGATCAGATTAATAACATCCTGGATGCCATGTGGTGCAGTTAATAGGATTCTGTCCTGTTCATCCAGAGATAGCCCCAGCGCTGTGGCGGTTTCGGGAAACTTGGAAATCGCATCTATGGCTGAGGTATAAGGCGACAGATTATTGACAACATGCATCCTTGCTTCATTTTTGACGGACCAGGGGATAGCAGGATTGATGCTTCTTAGTCGTGCTTCCAGTTTCTTTTCTTCAGCTTCCTGAAGGTTAGTACTATCGAAGTAGATGACATCCACATCCGGCAAAGCTGTT
The DNA here is from genome assembly GCF_022369515.1 of Paenibacillus sp. 19GGS1-52. Classification (NCBI taxonomy): domain Bacteria; kingdom Bacillati; phylum Bacillota; class Bacilli; order Caryophanales; family Paenibacillaceae; genus Paenibacillus; species Paenibacillus sp. 19GGS1-52. The sequence goes on along the minus strand of NZ_CP059724.1, from coordinate 6,739,916 downwards.
CTTTGCTCAAAGCCGTGTAATACATCCCAGATCTTGGCGCGTACGAAACCGGCACACACCCACCAATCCGGTAACTGCAAGCTCTTGGCAGCTGCTAATATCTCCATCATCCAAGGGTCTGCCTTAACCAGCTGAATGATGTCTTCCTCGGTATGTATCTGCACAATTAACCTCCTATACGATTAACAATCTATGGGTTCCAACCATGACTAGAAAACCAAATTCCAATCAGCGCATTTATGCGGCTCGGCATTCCTTATTTCACCTGACCAATGTTCTGTAACGAAAAAGTTTAAGAAGTAACAGTTCGTTACCTCTAATAAGGAAAACATGAACTACACTAACCAAATGGGCGGTTTCCATTCGTTCAAATCCTCTCAGTATGATGAGAATATATGTTCTTATTGTAACAGAAATCCAGAGATTGGGAAACATGGACAACAACAGAAACTATCCTTATAATGAACCGATAGATTGTCCCTTTGGAGGCCGTGACCATGCAATATACGTTTACGATTCTGCTGCAGCTGTTCGAAAGAGCTGCTTTGCTGTTGATGTGTCTATTTGTGCTGACGCGTCTGCCGCGATTTAAGGAAATTTTTCAAAAAGGGGCCTACACTCCGCAGGAGCTTGTAATAGGTTCGGTAATTTTCAGCGCCTTTGCCATCTTCGGGACGTATAGCGGAATCAATGTCGAAGGCTCGCTCGTTAATGTGCGGATCATCGCCATCATGGCTGGGGGGATACTGTTCGGTCCATGGGTAGGACTCATTACGGGTATCATTTCAGGGCTGCACCGTTTTCTGATTGATATCGGAGGGGTCACCTCTGTGCCTTGTCTGATCACGAGTATTACAGCCGGTGTGGTTTCGGGGATGATTTACCGCCGCGTCTCTAGTGAACGTCGCTGGATCGCGGGTATTCTGGCTGGGATGGGCTGTGAGGCGTTAACGATGGTGCTAATCTTGGTAATGGCTAATCCTACGTCGCTGGGCGTGGATATTGTGTCCAAGATCGCTTTTCCAATGATTATAAGCCAGCTTAGTGTCGGCATGATCGTTATGCTCGTGCAGAGCGTGGAGGGGGAGAAAGAGCGGATAGCCGCCAAACAATCCAAGCTGGCGCTCGATATTGCCAACAAGACACTGCCCTATTTTCGCACCATCAATCCACAGTCGCTGCGTACCATCTGCCAGATTATTAAAGAGGACATCGGTGCAGATGCGGTAGCGATTACGGATACACGCTTGATTCTTGCTTATGTGGGTGTTGGAGAAGAGTATTATGCCACGACCAACGAGATTATTAGCGACGAAACCAAGGAGACGTTGTCCAGTGGAGAGATTACGATCCGCAACGACGATACGGATTATCTTCATTCGCAGATCAAATCGCTGATCATTATCCCTCTTACGGAGAAGGGAGAAGTGACGGGAGCGCTGAAGATTTATTACACCAAAGCTCACAAAATCACGTATTCACTTCAGGCGATGGCGGTTGGCTTGTCGCAGATCATCTCTACATTGATGGAAGTATCACGGGTGGAGGGCATTAAGGAAATGGCTAATAAAGCGGAGCTGAAGGCGTTGCAGACGAGCATCAATCCACATTTTCTGTTCAATGCACTGAATGCGATTATCTCGTCCATCCGGATTGACCCCGATAAGGCGCGAGAGTTGATCGTGAATTTATCAGGGTATATGAGATACAATCTGGAGCTGACGGATGAATTCATTGATATCAAGCGGGAGCTGCAGCAGGTTCGGCAATATGTGGAGATTGAAAAAGCACGCTTCGGCGACCGACTTACCGTGTTGTATGAGATTGACGAGGTGCAGGTGCGTATTCCCAGCCTGATCATTCAGCCGCTGGTAGAGAATGCGATCATCCATGGAATCCTCAAGGAGAAGGGAACGGGTGTCGTTACGATTTCGGTAAAAGATCAAGGCGATACCGTGCGGGTCGGCATTAAGGATACCGGAGCTGGCATTAGTCAGGAGACCATAGAGAAGGTTTATAGCGGCAATATGCCGGAGAATAAGATAGGACTGTTTAATGTACACCAGCGGGTGAAGTTGATCTATGGAATAGGACTTACGATCCACAGGTTAGATAAAGGGACGGACATCTATTTCGATGTTAAAAAGGAGAGCCGATGAGAGCGATAATCGTAGAGGATGAAGTGTTGGCCCGCCAGGAGCTGGCCTTCCTGATAGAGGCGCATAGCGGCATCAAGATTGCCGCCCAGTTTGAGGACGGGCTGGATGCCCTCAAATATCTGCAGACAGAAGAGGTGGATGTGCTTTTTCTGGATATCAATATTCCCTCCATCGACGGCGTGCTGCTGGCTCAGAATATTAGCAAGTTCGCGGTGAAACCCTATATCGTGTTCATCACCGCTTACAAGGAGCATGCCGCCGAGGCTTTCGAGATTGAAGCCTTTGACTATATTCTTAAGCCCTATAGTGAGCTGCGGATCAAAGCGATGCTGCACAAGCTGGAGGGAGTCTATGCCGCCCGCAGCCACCCAATGGAAGAAGGACATAGCCCGCTCAGCGACAAGGTGAATCTGTGGAAGGACGAAAAGATCTTTGTTGTCGATGCCGATCATATTTATTACGCTTCCGCCCAGGAGAAGACCACAAGTGTCATCACCAAAAGTGAAGAGTATACTATGGCTCTGAGCATCAGTGATTTTCATAGCCGACTGCCGCAGGATCGTTTCTTCCGCTGTCACCGTTCCTATATCGTCAATCTGTCCAAGATTAAAGAGATTATTCCCTGGTTCAACAATACCTATCTGCTGCGGCTGCATGATTTGGACTTTGAAGTGCCGGTCAGCCGTAGCCGAGTCAAGGAATTCAGGCAGATTATGCGTCTCTAGGAGCAGTTCATGCTGCATTTCCGTCATCTCATTCCAGATTTCTCTCAAGACTGCTGCGTTTCGCTAGAATAAAGTTATAAAAGAAATGCTAGCAGCAGCAAACGGATGAGAAAGAGGGAATGGATCATGAGTACGGCAATGGCTAAGGCAATGACTAGGGATACTAAAATCCCGAAACGCTGGCTTATTGTGCTGGGTACAGTAATTATGCAAATGGGGCTAGGTACGATCTACACATGGAGTTTGTTTAATGCACATCTTGTAACCAAATTTGGATGGGAGCTTAGCTCTGTTTCTATAATTTTTTCCGTCACTAGCTTTGCGTTAGCCTTTGCCACCTTGTTCGCTGGTAAACTGCAGGATCGGTTTGGCCTCCGCAGACTGACCGCTGCTGCAGGGATTATGCTTGGACTTGGTTTAATTCTCAGTTCTCAGGCTAGCTCCCTTCCGATGTTCTACCTGTTGGCAGGCGTAGTTGTGGGGTTTGCAGACGGTACAGCTTACATTACTACGCTATCCAATCTCATTAAATGGTTTCCGAAGCATAAAGGGTTAATCTCCGGTGTATCCGTAGGTGCTTATGGAACAGGAAGCCTGATCTTTAAATATATAAATGGCAGTCTGATCGAGTCGGTGGGTGTGTCGAGTACATTCCTGTATTGGGGAATAATCGTTATGGTGATGATTGTCATCGGCTCACTGCTGGTCAGAGAAGCTCCGATACCAGCAGCACAAACTACTTCGACCGTTGCTGCCTCCAGTATACCGACTGTGCAAAAGGACTATACGGTCAAGGAAATGCTGCGTACGAAGGAAGCTTATCTACTGTTTGTTATTTTCTTCACCGCTTGTATGAGCGGCTTGTACTTGATCGGGATCGTCAAAGATATCGGCGTGAAGCTGGCCGGGTTGGATGTACAGACGGCAGCAAATGCAGTAGCCATGATCGCTATCTTCAATACGGCTGGACGTCTGATTCTTGGAGCATTATCGGATAAAATGAGCCGCTTGAAGCTGGTCGGCGCTTCGCTTGCCGTCACGGCTATTGCGATGCTGACGCTTAGCTTCGCAACCTTGAGCTATGGTCTCTTCTTCACTTGTGTAGCCGCGATTGCTTTCTGCTTCGGGGGAACATTACGGTGTTTCCGGCGATTGTCAGTGACTATTTCGGCCTAAAGAATCACAATAAGAACTATGGCATTGTGTATCAGGGTTTTGGGATTGGGGCCTTGTCTGGTTCGTTCATCGCTGCTTTCTTGGGCGGGTTCAAGCCTACCTTTATCGTCATTGGCTGCTTATGCCTGCTGGCCTGCCTGATTGCGGTTTCCCTAAAAGCACCAAGGCACAAGCAGAAGGAAGAAAAGGGAGTCAGCCTGAAGCCTTATGGGCAGACGGCTTAACCATATAGATGTTGGCTGATTGATGAAATAGAGAGAATAAAGAGAACACAGCAAAAAGGGACATCCCACAGGCCATGTTAATGGCTGAAGGATGCCCCTTTTAGTATTCGCAAAGCTTATATTTTCTTACCCATTCGAGGGGGAATAGCGCTTGACGAACTCCATAATTAGGTCGAATTGTAGTATCTAATTAACGGATTATGCCTAAATCCAGCGATTTAGCAGCATAAAATGCTGTTAATATAAATAACACTCCTAGATTCGGACAATTTCAGGTCGCTGTAGCAAAAACATGCGGGATTAAGGGTTTTACCTATTTCCTCGAAAGTCTAACTTCCCGGCTTGAATTTGTGTTAATTCACGGTTACCAGGCGTAAGCCTCAGGTGCCGGTTTGCCGGGTCCCGGGAAAATATTACTTAGCTCAACCATTGTTGCCTCGGTTAAGACGATCTCAACAGCTCGCAGTGAATTCACAAGCTGCTCCTGGGTTCTTGGACCGATGATCGGTGCAGTCATCGCCGGGTTCGCCAACAACCAGGCCAAGGCCACATTGGATTGGGTCTCACCTAGATCGGAACAAAGAGAAGCGAATCGCTCTAATTGTGGTCGTCTGGCCTCGATCGCTTGGGTTTCCTGAGCAGATCGGGAGCCTTTTTGCGGATTAAGTGCATTCTCACCTAGAAGGCCGCCAGCAAGCGGGCTCCAGGCTACAACCCCAATTCCATGATGTTTGGCCGCCGGCAATACTTCAAGCTCCGGTTCTCGACATAGTAAGCTGTATTTATGTTGTTCGGAGACGAGTCCCAGCAGATTGCGTGCTTTAGCTTCGGCTTGTGCCAGTGTAAGGTGCCAGCCAGCAAAGTTGCTGGAGCCGATATAATCGACAGTTCCTTTTTGCACAAAGGATTGAAAAACTTCCCATAGCTCGTCCCAGCTCACGCTTAGATCCACATGGTGCATTTGGTAGAGTTCGATATGGTCGGTCTTCAATCTTCGCAAAGAACCTTCGAGATGTCGTCGGATCTTATAAGCAGAGAGTCCACTCTCCGAATTGGGTCCATCGTTAGGGTCTTGCATATCGCCATATACTTTGGTGGCCAGAACGACACGTTCCCGTCTGTTGCCGCCTTTGGCGAACCATTTTCCAATAATTTCTTCGGTATGCCCGCGCTTCTCGCCACCATAGCCGTTCGCTGTATCAAAAAAATTAACACCCGCATCCAGTGCGGCATCCATGATCCGAAAGGCTTCTTTTTCATCTGTGCTTTGCCCAAAATTCATTGTTCCCAAGCAAAGCTGACTTACCTTCAAGCCTGTACGTCCCAAGTTAACATATTTCATTGTATGCCGCCTTTAATTCGAATTTTCCAATAATTTAGATAATAACCATTTTCTTGATGCACATCTTAATAAATTACCCTTGAATGATAGATCTTAATCAGCGAAAAACCCGAAAGAGAAGCACTTTGAGTTAAAGTGCTGTTCTTTCAGGCTACAGATAAACTTATTCATATTACTGCTCCAAGGTGCGATATGGATCACAATTTGGGTCGCTCAAATTTGGTGCTTCAGTAAGCTTGCGAAAGTTCTTTAGCTTATATTCAATAATCTTCTGGGTTTCCTGTAATTTGGCGATTTCACGCCCAATATGATCATGATGTGCTTCGAGTAGGGAGTACCTTTGCGGCAGAGCAGTTATCCCTTGCTCAGAAAGCTCAAGGTAACGTTTCATTTCTTCAATAGTCATGCCTGTTGCCTTCAACCGCAGGATGAAGAGAATGCCTTGGATCTGGTATTTGGTATAATGCCTGTGACCATTTGCCTTTCGTTCAGCATAGGGCAGGAGTCCAATCCGTTCATAATAACGAATGGTATCTTCCGATAAACCAGTTATTTCTGCGGCCTGTTTAATAGAGTTTACGATCTCCGGAATTTCCTGCATGATAGCGTCCTCCTTAGATGTAGCTGTTACCAAGGGACTTCGCCATTCTCATCAAAAAATCCTCCTGTCGGCCCATCTTCCTCTAATGTGGCAAGGCGAACGACAATCCCGGCTCCTTGCTGAACTGAACGAAGGCCTCTAAATCCATTCAAATCGGTGGCTGTATAGCCGGGGTCTGCAGCATTGATTTTGAGTGGCGAATCTTTGAATTCTTTGGCAAATATAATCGTGGCTGCGTTCAATGCTGTTTTGGAGCTGTTATAGGCGAGTAAGTTAAAACGGGAAAATTCGTGTTCAGGGTCACTATTATAGGTTAATGAGCCAAGACCGCTCGATAGATTGACGATTCTACCAGCTGGAGATTGCTGGAGCAGGGGCAGCATGGCTTGAATTACAGCAATCGTGCCGAAAAAGTTCGTCTCATACGTCTCCCGCAGATCAGAAAGCTTAAACTGGCTGGGGGTTATGCCAGCGCCAAGTGATATTCCGGCATTGTTCACTAGGATGTCCAGACTGGAGAACTGCTGTTCAATTTGTTTGGCAGCAGCTTCAATGGTAGCTTGCTCTGCCAAGTCGAGCTGAATAAAGTGGGCATTGATATCTTCTTTTTCCAATGCGGCTACAGCTTCCTGGCCCTTTTCCTCATTCCGCGATCCAATCAAGATTATATACCCCAAAGCACCAAGTTGCCGCGCAGTCTCGTAACCAATTCCTTTGTTTGCACCCGTAATCAGTACTGTTTTGGCTGGTTTCATTGTTGTTACCCCTCTTCATAGTTTCTAATATGGTGGCCACCTGTGTTGAATTTACTACTTGGAGTGTACTCGAAGTCAAGCAATAAGAAATAGGTAGCCACTCTATTAACAGAAATTACGTTATTCCCCTCGTTTGGTGTAGCTTTTGGTGCAACGGCATCGACAACGCCTGATATAAAAGAGTACTGGGCAGAAGGAGGAATGTCTGCATGGATCGATAAAGAATAGACTCAATAACCGTTGGAAATAACGTCTATGGTACAAGTAGTGAAGATGTCACTGTGAGCGCGGTGGCGTATTATGATACAGCGGTAATAGATAGGTACAAATAAAACAATAACAATAGTTTATACGCCAAAAGTAATAAGGAGACCGGTTAAGGTCTCCTGGGATAAAGTCAATATTTATATGTCTGCGGATTACGTCAGCCTTCCAGCAGCAGGGCTTCCGGATCTTCCAGCAGTTCCTTCACTTTGACGAGGAAGCTTACCGCTTCGGAGCCGTCAACGATCCGGTGATCGTAGGAAAGGGCAATGTACATCATCGGACGGTTAGCCATTCTCTCTTCATCGAGAGCAATCGGGCGCAGTTGAATCTTATGCATACCCAGAATGCCGACCTGCGGTGTATTAAGAATAGGTGTAGATAAAAGAGAACCGAACACACCGCCATTGGTAATGGTGAACGTGCCGCCTTGGATTTCAGGGAGACTGAGCGTATTGGCCCGGGCCTTGGTGGCGAGTTCGCCGATCCGCCGTTCGATTTGTGGGAAGCTCAGCCGGTCTGCGTCACGGACAACAGGGACAACCAGGCCTTCCTTGGCAGCTACCGCAATGCCGATGTCGTAGTACTTCTTGATGACGAGATCCTCGCCGTCAATCTCGGCATTGAGCATCGGATAAGCTTTGAGAGCGCCGATTACAGCCTTGGTGAAAAAGGACATGAAGCCCAGTCCGACTTCATGCTTTTCTTTAAAAGCATCCTTGCGGCGCTTGCGGATGTCGAGGATGGCGGTCATATCCACCTCGTTAAAGGTGGTCAGCATGGCCGCGGTCTGCTGCGCTTCCACCAGACGGCTGGCGATAGTCAGCCGTCTGCGTGACATGCGCTTGCGCTCAACGGCCTTGCCGTCCTCCGGCTGCGGCGCTTTGCCCGCAAGCGCGGCGGGCTTCGCAGCCTCCGGCTTGCCTTGCGGCGCCGGAGGGGTTGGCGCTGCGGCCACCGGCCCGGCTGCGCCATGTCCATTCACATCGGCCTGAGCAATCCGGCCGATAGGGTCACGGGCGCTAACCTCGCCGAGGTCGATGCCGCGCTCCCGTGCCAGCTTCCGTGCGCCCGGCGAGGCCACAGGAGCTTCCGCTCCCGTGGCTTCGGGCGCAGCGGCAACAGCGGAGCTAACGATCTCCGCTGCACCGCTACTAACGGGTGCCGCTTCAGGCTTGCCGCCCTCAGCGGCCTGCGGTGCACTGTTGCTGCCCGCGCCAGCGCCACTGCCGATAATGCCGATAGCTTCGCCGACGGCTACGTTCTCGCCAGCTTGCCGGAGGATGGAGGTGAGGATGCCATCCTCCTCCGCACTAATCTCCAGATTGACCTTGTCGGTTTCCAGCTCCGCGAGTACATCCCCTTGTCCGACGGTATCGCCTTCTTTAACCAACCATTTGTAGATTGTTCCTTCGGAAATGGACTCACCCAGATCGGGTACTTTAATTTCTGACACAGGCCGTTACCTCCCCAAATAGAATAGATTATGCTATCGTGACACCGTCCTACTTATGAGGACGGCACAGCCGCTTGTACTTGTGAATTTAATTTCAGGGCTTCTCTAACAATTCTCCGCTGTTCAAAAGCATGAACATCCGCGTAGCCACTAGCCGGGCTGGAGCGTTCCGGACGGCCAATATACTGAACAGTTGTCTTCTCTGGAGCAATGGCCCGCAGTCGGGGCTCGGTATAGCTCCAAGCACCCATATTTTTGGGTTCTTCCTGCACCCAGACGATTTCCTGGAGGGAGTGAAAGGAGCTGAAATGTGCATTAAGCTCCCGTTCCGGGAAGGGGTAGAGCTGCTCCAGCCGGAGGATGTGCAGCCAGGACCAATCCTGGCTACTGGAAGCTTCAAGTTCGGTCTGCAGATCAACGGCAACTTTGCCGCTGCAGATAACCACACGCTTCACTTCACCAGGTTTCTTCCCGAGAAGCGGTTCTGGCAGCACGTTCTGGAATTGCCCTGAAGCTAACTCAGTTCCAGACGAAGTGCTGCGCGGATTACGAATAAGGCTCTTCGGTGTCATAACGACCAGTGGGCGGGCATTTCCTTGGCCACATAATGCTGCTTGGCGCCGCAAGAGGTGGAAATATTGGGCGGCGCTGGTCAAGTTGGCGACGGTCCAGTTCTCCTCTGCGGATAACTGCAAGTAGCGTTCAAGTCTGCCGCTAGAGTGCTCTGGTCCCTGTCCCTCGTAGCCATGGGGCAACAGGATGACCAGATTGCTGCGCTGTGTCCATTTGGCACGACCGGCAGCAATGAACTGGTCAATAATGACCTGTGCAGCATTGGCGAAATCGCCGTATTGCGCTTCCCAGATGACGAAGGTTTCGGGTGCGAATACATTATATCCGTACTCATAGCCAAGCACCGAGGCTTCTGACAATGGGCTGTTGTACACACCAAAGGAGGCACGGGATTCACTTAGCTGATGCAGTGGGGAGTATAGTGCTCCCGATTCGCTGTCATGCAGCACCAGATGCCGGTGAGCGAAGGTGCCGCGCTGTGAATCTTGGCCGCTCAGACGAATGGGTGTGCCATCTCGCAGAATGGTCGCGAAGGCCAAAGTCTCAGCTAGAGCCCAGTCGACCTTTTCTCCATCGTTCAGTGAATCCTTGCGGCGCTGCAGAATCCGCTCCAGCTTTGGATAGACCTGGAAGCCGTCAGGAACGCTCAATAATTCTTGGTTAATCTGCTGCAGCGTGTTGAGTGCTACGGCTGTGGAACGCGTGCTTGAGCTTGAATTATCAACTGGAAAGGGAACAGAAGTCTTCGCTTCGGCGTTCTTCTGTTTGCCTTCCTTCATTTTATCATAAGCCTGCTGTAATACACCTTCTGCTTCGATGTTCATATTCTGTACATCTTCAGCAGTGACGATCTTCTCATTCTGCAGCCGATCAGCGTATACCTTGTAAACTGTAGGGTGATTACGCACCTTGCCATAAACGATAGGCTGAGTGGTTTCTGGATCATCCATTTCATTGTGGCCGTGACGGCGGTAGCCGATGAGATCAATAACAAAATCCTTCTTAAACATGCTGCGATATGCGCCTGCCAGCCGAACAGCAGCTACACAGGCTTCCGGATCATCGGCATTAACATGCACAATTGGAATTTCATACCCTTTTGCCAGGTCGCTGGCGTAATGCGTGGACCGAGAGTCCTCGCTTTCCGTGGTAAAGCCAATCCGGTTATTGACGATAATATGGATCGTACCACCGTTCTTATAACCCTGCAGCTTGCCAATATTCAACGTTTCGGCGACAATGCCTTCGCCTGGAAAAGCTGCATCTCCATGCATCAGCACGGCCATGGCTTTGTTCGTATCAAGTTGTGGCAGACCCGGTGTACTGCGGTCTTCCTGAGCCGCGCGGGTAAAGCCTTCAACGACAGGATTAACGAATTCCAAATGACTCGGGTTATTTGCCAGTGTTAGTCGGGTACGGACGGTTTCTCCCTCGCGGACAGCACGATCTGCACCAAGATGATACTTCACGTCTCCAGTCCAGCCATAGTTAATACCCATCGACCCTTCTGAAGGGAAAAGCTCCTTATTTGGAGAGTGGTGGAATTCGGAAAAAATAATATCATAAGGCTTGCCCAAAATATGGGCCAGCACGCTCAGACGCCCGCGATGGGCCATGCCCATCAGAATGTTCTCGGCACCGTCATGTGCCGCTGCACGTACAATTTCGTCCAGCATCGGAACAAGCGCATCATTGCCCTCCAGACTGAAGCGTTTCTGGCCAACGAAGGTTTTATGCAAGAAGGTCTCAAATTGCTCTACTTGAATAAGGCGTCTCAGCAGTTCCTTGCGTTCGGTGTTGTTCAGGGGGGCCGGCGAGCTTGCCGACTCCGCTTGATGGTTCAACCAACCCAGTTCCCGTTCATCGTGAACATGCCCGAACTCATAAGCAATAGTCTGCGTATAGACCTGGCGCATCCGGTGAACGGCGTCCCAGCCGGTAAGAACGTCTGCGGGCGCATTCTCCCAGATCAGCGTGGCAGGCAATGCCATGAGGTCCTCGCGGGTTAACTCATAGGTTTCAGGGTTAAGCCACTTCTCCATAGCATTATGATCTCGTTCGAGCGGGTCAATATCAGCGGCCATATGACCATATATACGAATATTGGCGATTAGCTTGGAAGCTCTGACTGCTTTTTTTAGCCATGCGGAATCGCCCGAAATAACCGCCTGTGGTGGCTGCTCGGTGGCAGGTGCCAGGGGAGGGGGTCCCGAGATAGTAAAAAGCTCGCGGTAATTAGTTTCTACTGATAATGGATCTTTCGCAAACTGTTCATATTTTTCTTGGATATAGCCCAAATTGGGTCCGTAATACTTACTCCAAATGGATTCGTTATAGGGCTCTTTAACTGCCATGAATACATCCTCCTAACGGATGAACTCCACACCCGGTCACTTTAGTGCCGGCGTTGATCGGAGCTGCGATGATTGCGGTTTCATTCCTCATCCTATTGTGCTACTTTCAGCTCGTGTAATCAATTCATACTTTCGTCCAATCCGTTCGCAAAACGGTATGGTTCGCTCGTATTCAATAATTCTACAGCAAAACTAGTCTTTTTCAATTTTATATTTAGGATTTTTATTTTAGGACAGGGTTCCGTCAAAATAGGATATATAATTTTCCCATTTCGCAGTAAAAATAATCCAGAGAACGACACATTTTTTTTGAGGATTATTATATAATGTTATTGCATAATGTTGTTACGGATAACAGCTTAATCAGTTTCTAGCCAGATCCTTTCATGTAAAGGGTCCAGTAAAGGGTAAACCTGCTGAAAAGCAGGGGCACAAAGTCTCGGATCTAAGGTAGGAATACTAGGATGGCCGGACTGCCTGGGGACGCAAAATCTTAGGAGGAGATTTCTTGGATAAGTCCAACCAGGGGAAAAACGGAGAACTGCAGACAGTTGATTTGGATTTAGAATGGGTACATTTGTTATTAACGGCTAAGAAGGCAGGCATCAAGGCTGATGAGATTCGTCGGTTTTTCGATGAAAAGGCTTTACGTGTTATGCAGTAGAGTTAGATAAACAAATGTTACATACAGAAAGAAGCACAGCGACATGTCGTTGTGCTTCTTTCTGTATGTTCAGAGCTTGGATAGATACAACCTCAAGCAGACAAGGTTCATCAATCCTTCTGATCCAGGCGCCATTTCTGATAATCCAGAAATTCCTTGAATTCCCTTTTGCTTATCCCTGAGGCCATAGCTTCCTGAACCAGACGAAACCATTCCGAATCCAGAGGGGATTCCTCGGCGTCAGTGGGCTCGCCATATAGCAGGGCATGAATAGAAACCTGAAGCGCATCAGCGATTTTTTCAATGAATTGGATGGAGGGGTTGGATTGAATATTTCTCTCAACATTACTTAAGTATGATTTCGCCACATCGGCCTTGTCCGCAAGTTCGGATAAGGATAAATTCTTCTCCAGTCGGAGCTGGTGAATGCGGCCTCCCATATTATCTGGCACAATACAACGCTCCTCCGTACTTTTTGTTAATAGTATAACAAATTTCCGTAAAACGGACAAAGACGATTGTTCCTGAACTAGGAGTGGTCAAAGAGTGAAAAACCGGCAATTCCCAGCCTCTTGGGCTTAGGAGTTGCCGGTAGTCTACAGAGATATAGATCAGTACTATTTCAATTCGGGACCGATGGCTTGTGTGGCATTGAATGTCCAAGTCAGGGCCAGAGCGTCACCTTGGAAAATATTCTGATCCTGCCCGTTATCGACAAACTCGAAGGCTACCTTGAAGTTGACGGATTGCCCATTTGTGATCCCATTAGGGAGCGCACCAGTGCTTATCAAATCATAGTTACCTAAGTCTTTCAAAGACTTGAGTGAGATTTCACTGATCACATGGCCCGCGATATTCCCGCTGACATAGCTGCTATCGAGGACTTTAACTTTAAAGTGGTCACCCAGATCTTGAGTTGAATTATTCCCATTAGCATCAGTTACGGTATAATTGGCAACCAGTTTGAGACCTTTAATATCCAATGAACCGCTATTCTGCAAGGTGAAATTGCGAACCGCGATGTCACCTGGTTTGAGATTTGGGAGGTTAACAATCTCGGTTGGATTAGTGTTGAGATCCAAAGTGCCGGCTGCGAACGTTGCTGTGCTCTGGGCGGTGTCGCTGAAGTAAGCGAAGGTGCCTCCCCCGATTAACGATAATCCCAAAGCTGCCGATGCTACGCCTAATCCCAATGTTTTCTTGATTCCCATAATAAAAATCCTCCTCTATATTGTTGTAAAATAGTAACTAAAGATCATTGAATATGAGTTATTTATAAACGCCTTTTCCTTGGCTGGCTTCGAAGGACCATGTCAGTTGCAGCTTGTCGCCTTGGTAATAATTCTGTGGCTGGAGATTTTCTCTAAAGGCAAATTGTACGGTCAGAGTATCTTTGTCCCCCGCTCTAATTCCAGACTTCTCTCCGCCCAAAATACTGCCGAGTATCCCTTTGGCTACCAGATCAGGACTTTCGCTTTCTAGTGCTGAGAGTGATTTCACGAGAATTTCAGGTTGTCTTTTGTCGTTATTGTTCAGGAAGGTCACGATAATATCATCTTTCAAATTATGGCCTTCGTTATCACTTTTGGTGTCCGTTACGAGCGAGAGGGTCTTCAGCAAGACTTTTGGAATGTCCAGTGATCCGTCGTTTGTGAGCTTGAAATCTCTCGTAATTACATCTCCTGGTTTGAGGTTGCTGAGATCGACTATAACGGAAGGATCAGAAGTTAGGCTCAGAGTTCCGTTGTTAAATGCAGCCGTGCTCGAAGCAGTATCGCTAAAATAAGCGAAAGTGCCTCCTCCGACCAGTGTCAATCCTAATGCTGCTGAAGCGACGCCCAACCCCAATGTTTTTTTAATATTCATTTGTTCATCCCTCTCTCATAGGTTCTTGGTCTCTTGTGTCTTCGAGCGGTGTATATTGTACTCCACGTTTCGTAAACGGGAGGGACAATCGGGTTAGGAAGGGTTATCCGGCAAGGGTTCAGACGCGGAAGCTCCAACATTTTTTTTCTCCAGCGCGACGACTGCTTTCCAGGATGAATAGAGAGCATACAGAAGGAGCAGCAGACCTGGAACGATCATTAGCAGCACACTGCCTGCTTTGGATACTGCAAAATTCATGGCATATCCTACATAAGGTACAGTGAAGCCGGTATATTGTCCGACGACATTTGTGGAGCTGACAGGAGCACCATCCGCGCCGTCATTATGATCCCCTTTAGTAGTATAGCTGGCTTCACCAATAGCCTTGTTCATCTCAACGTTCACAATGCGGTGGGTAATGAGGATATTTTCTGCACTCATAAAGGTAATAACATCACCCTTTTGGAAGCGGGTCATGTCACCACCTGGCTTTAGGGCAATAATAGATCCTGTATGGATGCCAGGCTCCATGGAGCCGGAAAGCACGGTTTTGATCTGATAGCCGAAGAAGGTAGGCTCGCCACCGGATGCTTTAGAGATTACTACTGCTGCTACCAGTAGTACGAAGATCATAAACATTAGGGTGGACAAGGTACTGCTGATTATTTTTTTGACACGCATTTGTTAATCGCCGCCTTTGCTAGAATCAGAGTCGGAAGGAGGTACCGGTGTGGCAGACGGAGTCTGGGCTACAGGTTCGTTAGGTGTTTCCACCTGAGCGGGCTCTTCCTTCAAGCTCTCTTCGGGAATGCTACTGCTGTCTGGAGTTGCTTCCGGCATGATGGACTCAGGGGCTTGCACTTCATTCGAGGGCTTACTAATCTCGCTATTCTGGGGATTAGCTTCCTCTACCGGAATCACCTCAGGATCAGGTGGGGCTTGTATAGCGCCTTTGGCCGCCTCTATTGCTGCTTTTTTAGCTTCTTCATTTGCTTTGTCCGCCGCCTCATCCTGCTTCTTCTTCTCTAGCTCTAATCGTTCAGCTTCTTCCTTTTGGGCTTGCTCCAGCATTATCGCTTTGGTATCGGCGATTTGCGTTTGCTGATTCTGGAGGACGATAAGCTTGGAAGAAAGTGTACTCTTCGAGGCATCCAGTGCAGTATTCAACTGTTCGTAAGTGGATAGCAGTTCGGTCGACACATTGGGTTCAGGACTATACGCTCTGCTGATGAATGCAATAATAGGCTCCTGCGGGAGGAAGAGTTCACGGTTCGGTTGTCCCGCAATCTCCCAAGGGTCTCCGGGTGCAATCAAGCTGCCAATTTCATGCACAGAGGTCAAATATCTTAGAATTCCCGCTAAAGTATCTACGAGCGATTCAGACAACACGCCGCTTTGACTAACATGGCTCTGAAACTCCTGGAAGAACTGTGCATCACGGATTTCCAGACAGTTGGGTTCAAGGTTGATCATATAGCCTCCAATCTGGGTAATTAGTTCTGCTGTGCGGCTGGCCTCATGCAGGATTTGCTGCCAGATTCCTGCATTGAAGCTTAGCTGTCCCTCCAGAGCGTTAATGCTGGTATTAGCAGCAGAAATTTGTTCTGTAATGTTTTGTGCAGCGCTATCCAACTCTTCTAATGACAATCCTCCGATTGCCGGAGATTCTTTGAAGTGTGGCATAGAGTAGCTGCCAAGCGATGCCTTTAATTCGGCAATTTTGGTTACATGATCACTGACCTCAAACAATAATTGTTCGATTTGACCGGGGAATACGGTACATAGCGTTATCGAACTATCGAGCTTTTGAGAAGCGCTGAACTCACCATAGGTGCTGCCGATCTGATTGGAGGTATACAGTAACAGGACGGAAACAGCCATTCCTGATTGCAGAATCCGCAGACCGATTCTTTTAGTTCTTTTCCTTTTCCTTGCTGATCTTGGGTACAGAGGAATTCCTCCTCTCATCTCTAACTTGGGTTTTATATTCGTTATTATCGTTCTTTATAAAGAACGATTCCGTAATGAAATCATACACTTGCTTCAGCAAAAAGAAAACTGTTAATCCGGGCGATTTGTGCGTTATAAAGAACGTTTATCCTCAATTTACTCTAATTATCTACGAATAACGCTAATTATCATATTTAATTCTTAATAAAGAACGTTTTGTATATCCGGTTGTTATTCTGATAAATGGATGTGGAGGCTCTATTGAAAGAGGTGTATATCAAAAAAGCCGATACACGTTATAGCGTGTATCGGCTTAGTAGGAAGTCATTTAGTTTAGGGCAACCGCTCACCACGTGAGCTGACATACAGGTCGTACCATTCCTTGCGGGTGAGTTCCAGCTTAGGTGCATCGGCACAGGCCACAATCCGCTGCGGATTTACCGTTCCAATTACAGGTTGGATCGCCGCGGGATGGGTCATTAGCCAAGATAGGACGATGGCTTCGGGTGTCGTTCCTTTTTCCTCGGCAAGGCCTTTGACCATGGCAGCCGTGTTCGCGACACTCTCCGGTTGATCTTCAAGCGTTCGTCCGCTGAATATTCCTTGGGCGAGTGGGCCCCAGGCTTGCAGCTGGATATTTTCCAAACGGCAATGCTCAATCGTCCCTTCCGGAAAAGTGATATCTTTCCATTGTTCACGGTTGACGCTTAAGACAGCATCGATCCAACTGATTTTGGCCAGACTCATATGAAGCTGGTTCACGATAAAAGGTTCATCACAGTAAGCCTGCAGCAGCTTGATTTGGGCTGCACTCATATTGGAGACGCCGAAATGGCGTACCTTCCCGGCTGCCTTAAGCTGGTGCAGTGCCTCGGCTACTTCCTCTGGGTCCATTAAAGGATCAGGGCGGTGCAGCAGCAGGATATCAATATATTCTGTTCCTAGGCGTGATAGAATTCCATCCACGCTGCGTATAATATGCTCGCCTGAGAAGTCGAACATATTGGAGCTGTCACCTGGCTCCATCAGCTTAATGCCACATTTGGATTGGAGAATGATTTCCTCGCGCAGTCCCGGACGCTCTTTAAAGATCTGGCCGAAGACCTTCTCGGCTTTGCCACGGGTATAGATATCGGCATGGTCGAACATGTTGATGCCAATAGACAGAGCCGCATCTACTGCCTCATGTCCTTGTTTAATGTTCTCGGCAGTAATCGGCTCGTGATCCCAACCTCCGCCCAGCCCCATGCAGCCCAAGGCCAAGCGGCTGGCTGGAATTCCCCGCTTGTTTAGTGGTAACGTTCGCAGCAATAGTATCCCTCCGTATAATGAAATGACAGATCCGAGAATATTGTACACCCTTAGAGCGAAGTGGGGTACTCGCTTCCATAATAAACGAAATTGATACCCATTAAACAACAAAAGAGGCCCTTAGGCCTCTAAATGCAGGGGTGTTCCAATATCACTCAGCTTGCGTGCGACTACGTCCGCGTAGAGGCGTTTCAGCCATCTCAGGTCGGTCAGACTATGCTCATATCTGCCATACATAAGATGAAGTACCGAACGGGGAACAAGGGGGATATGTTCTTCATACATTTGGTAATCCAGATTGACCTGATGCTCTGATTCACGGATGAGTTCCTCCAGCAGCTTCTCAACCTTGCTCTGGTCAATATACCGGGACATCGCCAGAGCCATAAACAACGGATGGTAGACGGGATCGTTTTTCTTAATCTGCTGCAGAACAAGCTGCTCGAATAAGGCTTTACCTTTGTCTGTAATGCTGTAGATCGTTTTAGCCGGCCGATCACTGCTGTGGATGATTTCTACAGCTTCAATGTGGCCTTCTTGTGCCAGCTTATCCACGGCATAATAGAGGGAACCCATCTGAAGCTTCGTGATCCCGTACATCGAACGCTCCTTCATAACGGTCGTAATTTCATAGGGATGCATATTCCGTTCGAGAAGAAGACCGAGAATAACCAGCTTTATAGACATGGTCAGCTACCTTTTCGCGTCAGCGGCTTGTGGAGCCTTGGCCGGAAGCGTAATACGGTCTTTTGGCATCAAGAGTACGAAGACGAGTCCCAGTACCGCGGGCACAAGCGCCCACATAAAGGTATGGGCAATCGAGCTGGACAGCGCACTTGATATTTTTTCCAGTACCGGAGCTGGAATTTTAGCTCTTGCTTCAGGGGTTAACGCAGCGCGCGTATCACCGAATGAAGCGGCTTGAGCACTGCCGCCAAAGGCATTGCTTAGACTACTTGTAAAGCTGTTGCGCTGAATGATACCAAATATGGTAATGCCGAGCGTCATGCCCAGGGAGCGCATGAAGGTACTTGTTGAAGTGGCCGAGCCGCGTTGGCGCATTCCAAAATTATGAATAGACGCCATGTTTAGCACGGAGAAGGAGAAGCCTACACCAAAACCGGTCAATAGCATGAATGCATTGAGCAGCAGGCGGGACGTATCAGGTGTTAATGTGCTTAGACTGTAGACACCCGCTAAAAAACAGACAACAGACAGCAGCATGATGTTGCGGAAACTTGTTTTGGTTGTTAGTAATCCGCCCGTTTGGCTGCCGATTACCGTGCCGATCATCATGGGCATCAGTATCAGCCCCGAGTTGGTAGCCGAACCGCCAAACACGCCTTGCACAAAGATTGGAATATAGATGGTGGCTACGATAAAAGCGGAACCATAGAATAAGGAGGTCACACTGCTTGTGGCAAATAACCGTTCGCGGAACATGGCGAATGAGATAATGGGTTCAGCCACAATTCGCTCAATAAATATGAATGCCAGCAGAAATATGGCAAAGCCCGCGAACAAACCGAGAATCACTGTGGAATCCCAGGCATATTGGTTACCGCCAAGCTCCAGTGCGAACATGAGGCAGATCACAGATGCCACAAGGGTGAAAGCACCGCCCCAATCAATCCGTTGTTTGGAATGCTCAATGGATTCTTTATAGGAGATGGCGATAAGGATGAAGGCAACGATCCCGATTGGGAAGTTGATATAGAATACCCACTGCCAACCCACATATTCGGTGATATAGGCACCGAGTAGAGGGCCGAGTACACTGGAGATGCCGAAGACTGCCCCGAAAAGGCCAATCAGCTTCCCTCTTTTTTCTGCAGGGAAGATATCAAAGGCGATGGTAAAGGCTATAGGCATCAGTGCGCCGCCGCCGACACCTTGAATGGCCCGATAAATACTGAGCTGTGTAATACTCTGCGCGGTTCCGCATAAGGCAGAGCCAATCAGAAAGACGATCAAACCGAATATGAAGAAACGCTTGCGTCCGTACATATCGGATAGCTTGCCGAAGATGGGAGTCCCCGCCATCACCATTACCATGTAGGCAGAGGTGACCCATACGATTTTGTCCAGCCCGCCAAGGTCTGAGACGATAGTGCCCATAGCTGAAGCTACAATGGTATTGTCCATAGCGGACATCAATATACCAAGCAGCAGGCCGACAACTACGAGCTTTAAGTTACTTTCTTTAGAATGCATGCTTCGCAGGCTCCTTTTCTTATTATTCATGAGATAAGTCTCATGAAATCCTTTTTGTTAGTAGCAGAATTTGATTATACTCAAATTTGAGTAGGGTAGCAATAGTTTATTTTAGAAGAGACAAGATGAAACGGGTGCCGTCCTTTATATGGACGGCACCCGTTTCTTCGAGAAAGATCAAGGATAAATTATTGCGTGAAGCATATTATTTCTTATATTTTAAAGAAAAAACCGCCGGGGAACCCGTGGCTTAGAAGGGATTTGCTATGCAATTAGGAAGCAGCCTTACTGGCTCCTTCCTCCTCATTAGATGACAATTTCACTATGCTGTGGTTCCCTGGCTTCAATATAGCCAATAAAAAGTTCCGTCAACTTGGGATCGAACTGGCTTCCGGCACAGGCGCGTAGCTCAATAATGGCCTCTGCAATTGTTTTGGTTAGTTGGTAGGGTCTTTCCGTAGTCATAGCATCAAAAGAATCAATGACTGTCAGCATCCGGCACAGGTACGGAATCTCTTCACCCTTGAATCCATAGGGATAACCTTTACCATCATATCGTTCGTGATGCAGCTCGATATAAGGCGCCAAATCTTTGTATTTATCATTTGTGAGTGCCATTTTCTTGCCCCAGGTCACATGCCATTTGACCATCTCCCATTCCTCAGGCTCAAGCTTACCTTTCTTATTAAGGATGCCCCACGGAATCTCCAGCTTACCGATGTCATGAATTAACGCTCCAAGTGTAAATTGCCGTTTGGAGAGAGTGTCTAGTTCCAGAAGATCACTGATATCCATCGCGTACCGGAAGACCCGTTTGGAATGGCGAAAGGTTTCCATATCTTTATACATAAACAGGTTCAGCTGTTGCTCAATATCGCGCACGTCCTGGCTAAAATCAATTTCCTGTTCCAGCGGGGAGTGAGCACCATAGATATGTACCGTATTCTTACCTTGTTTCTTAGAATAATACAGTGCCTGATCTGCTTGATCCACAAGCTGGGACTTATCATGGATATCGCTGCTGCAGGAAGCAACCCCTGCGGAGAAGGCCAGACATCCGAGCGGGAAGATCTCAACCCCAGTAAAGTGGCTGTTATTCAGTTTTTTGCGCAGCAGGTCAATGTAAGCCCTGGCCTGTTGGCTATCGTAATCTGGCATAAGCAACGTGAATTCTTCACCGCCATAACGTGCGGCAATCGTGCCTGATTTGAGCGATTCACTTCGGAGAGTCTCACCGACAAAAGCGATCAGCTTGTCCCCTTGGAGATGTCCGAAATGATCATTATATTTCTTGAAGTCATCGAGATCAATCATGGCAAGGGATAGCGTGGTGCCTGAATCCTTCGATTTCTGGATTTCCTGTTCCAATATCTCTTCAAAGTAGCTATGATTAAACAATCCTGTCCGTTGGTCCGTATTGGCTCGCTCCTCAATGCTGCGGTACATGGCGAACAGTCTTTTGAAGGATTGGCATAAAAGTATGCTCAGGCATAAAAAGAGGGCCAGACCCAATATTCCGTTATGAAAGACGAGCACAGTCAGCACTAAAGAAAGTACTAGTGTACATAAATAAACAATAAATGAATCTTTTATAATGTCCTTTATAGTCTCATATAGGGTACCTTTATACAGAATATAATAATATAGACCGACTAGAAGTGTATTGCCGATAAAATAAACAGCGAGTGTCAATAGATAGGCTGTGATCTTCTCATTTGCAAGTGTGCCAGATTGTCCTCCAAGCAAGTCAAATGTAAAGGAAGCAAGGGAGATCATGATGGAGTAAATAGAGAAATTGGTTAGGTGCTTCCACCAGCTTGTACTGCGATCAAAAAAGTAAAAAATAAGACAGTTCAGCAGGAGAATTGTCAAAGTATAAGAACCGCCAAATACAAAAACACAGGCTAAATAAACCGCTGATTCCATGGTCAGCTCATTACCCTCTGGGGGCAGCTGTACTAAGGAAAAGGTTAATATTAAACTGGCTCCTGTTAGAGCATATACCCAGACCCATGATGGAGTGGAATAGTGCAAAAACTCGAAATGGTTACTATAACCAAACAGCACTAATCCTAGAAGACAGATGAGTAGAGCATATATATGGCCTGAATTAATATTGCCTACAAACGATTTAAGCTTGGACATGATTACCCCTCTTTGCTAACAAGATGTGCCTGTGTACATAATAAAGGTTTTAGGGATAAATGAATAGTGATATTACAAAGAAGCAGGCTGTTGCAGCCTGCTTCTTTGTATGGAGAAATTAATGACCTCCGATTCTAAAACCCGAAGTAAGTGAGATAACTACGGAAGCTACGATAATTGCGTTAATCGCGATACGAGAGTAGCTGATGCCTTCCAGTCTTTTTTTCAAGTCAATCCCTCCTTAAATTAGTTTGCGGTCTAACTGTCACCAATGGACTGAGATTTCAGCTTCGGTTTAACCGGCACCATCACCTGCAGGATATACAGGAAGATCCCAACATTCATCACTACATCCCCAATGCTGATGGCCTGGGTACGTGGATAAGGGCTGGACAGAGGAATAATATCACCCAGAAAGGGCAGGATCGTCGAAGAATTTAATAAAAAATGCTTCGTTACCACATCGCCACTCTGCAGCATCTGGAGATAAATCGGGTCCAAGACAGATGCAGCTTCTAAGGATACTGGCATTCTTCCCCCGTTGACAAACATGACCAAAAAGTTCAGGAACACGCCTGTCATAATCATCCAGAATCCTTTGTTATGCCGGTTCAACCATAAAAAAATCAGTCCGACCGCATACACAGCAGTGAAAATATACCCGCTGGCCGCGGCTATAGTGGACGACCGCTCCTGAATATAATACATGAAAAACTGGAATACCAAGAGAAAGGGGAATATCCAACCTGCTTTGAGACGGATGTTGCTGAATTGGACAAGACCGTGTTTTAATCCACCCCGGAAGAATCCAATGATTAAGCCAAGAATGATGCCATCGTAAACCATACTTGTACCTTCCTTTGTTCAAGATGAGCAATGTATAAATATTCCGTCTTATACATTCTTTCTAAATTCGCTACGAATAAAAAAACCCCTCTTTTTATGAAAAATTATTTTCTTTACATACCCATGGGGGGTATGATAAGCTTGATTTTGCAGGGATGATATGAGGAGGTATACAACGTTGAAAGAAGATAAGCTGTCTCCTGCATCATGCGATAGCGGTTGTCATACACCCGGAGAGCGGAAAAGTCATCATTCGGTAGAATTCAAGAACGGATTGTCTACCCGCCTTAATCGGATTGAAGGACAGATTCGTGGGGTCAAGGGAATGATTGAACGAGATACTTACTGTGATGATGTACTTAATCAGCTTGCAGCAGTACAAGCGGCACTCAACAGTGTCGGAAGGCTGTTGCTTGAAGGACATATGAAGAGCTGCATCATTGAGCGGATCGAAGCCGGGGAGCATGAGGTTATCGACGAGCTGCTGATTACGGTTAATAAATTAATGAAATGAGGGAATGAATATGTCAAACGTTACATTAAATGTAGAAGGAATGTCCTGCGGGCATTGTGTCAGTTCAGTAGAAAAGGCAGTGAGTGGTCTCGGCGCTGCTGCTAAGGTAGATCTACCGGCTAAGACAGTTGCAGTTGAATATGATGAGAACAAGATAAGCTTAAGTGCTATTAAAGAAGCTATTGAAGAGCAAGGGTATGACGTAGTTTGAGATAAAACACAATTAGGAAGGCTTGGAGCGGGGGGTGCCGAAAGGTTCCCGGATGGCTCCAATGCCTTTTCTTTTAGAAAAAATTATACCCCTTGGGGGTATATGGAGGCGTGGAGATGACAGAGAAGACAGCAGTACTGGATCTAAAACAAACAACCCTGCAGATCACGGGCATGACCTGCGCTGCTTGTGCAACGCGGATAGAGAAAGGCCTATCCCGGATGGAGGGAGTAACTCGTGCCAATGTCAATTTGGCACTGGAGCAAGCCTCGGTGAGCTTCGATCCGCAGGTAACCGGAATGCCGCAAATCGAGGGGAAAATCCGCGATCTTGGCTACGACACGCTTAGAGAGTCGGCAGACTTTGATATCACGGGCATGACCTGTGCTGCCTGTTCGGCAAGAATCGAGAAGGTACTCGGACGTATGCCTGGCATAGCTGTAGTAAATGTTAATTTGGCACTGGAGACCGCACATGTGGAGTATACGCCAGGAAACGTTAATACGCAGGAGATTATGGAGAAGGTAAGCAGCATTGGGTACAAAGCTTCCCTTAAAGAAGACCGTAAGGAAAATGTTGATCAGCGCGCACTTGAGATCCTCCGCAAACGAAATAAATGGATCATTTCTGCACTGTTGTCCCTTCCGTTACTATGGGCGATGGCAGGGCATTTCTCCTTTACGTCCTGGATTCCGACGCCGGAGCTGTTAATGAACCCGTGGTTCCAGCTTGCTCTGGCCACACCCGTACAGTTCATTATCGGCTGGCAGTTCTATGTGGGTGCCTACAAAGCCCTTCGCAACGGCAGCGCCAATATGGATGTGCTGGTCGTGCTGGGTACTTCGGCAGCTTATTTATATAGCTTATACCTTACCTTTGATTCCTTACGAATGAATGGAATGAACCATACGGTAGAAATGTACTATGAGACTAGTGCCATTCTGATTACACTCATTTTGCTTGGCAAATGGTTTGAGGCACTTGCAAAAGGGCGTTCCTCCGAGGCGATCAAAAGCCTGATGGGCCTGCAAGCCAAGACAGCGTTAGTGATCCGTGAAGGCACCGAGATTAGCATTCCAATAGAAGAAGTTATTATTGGTGATATTGTACTGGTAAAGCCAGGTACGAAAATACCTGTGGATGGTGATGTGGTGGAGGGATTATCGTCTGTCGATGAATCCATGCTGACAGGCGAGAGTATCCCAGTAGAGAAGAAGCCGGGAGATTCTGTGATTGGGGCAACGCTGAACAAAAATGGGATGCTGCGGGTCAAAGCTCGTAAAGTAGGCCGTGATACAGCCTTAGCACAAATCATCAGAGTTGTAGAGGAAGCTCAAGGCTCTAAAGCACCGATTCAACGAATTGCCGATGTGATATCAGGTATCTTTGTACCGATTGTCGTCGGAATTGCCTTAGTAACCTTTATTGTATGGTATTTCTGGGCTGCGCCAGGCCAATTCGCAGATGCTCTGGAGAAAGCGATCGCCGTACTGGTAATAGCTTGCCCATGTGCGCTTGGACTGGCTACACCAACCTCAATTATGGCTGGTTCCGGTCGAGCGGCTGAACTTGGAATCCTGTTTAAGGGCGGAGAGCATCTGGAAGCTGCACAGGGCATTAAGATTGTGGTGTTGGATAAGACAGGAACGGTAACCAACGGGAAGCCGGTATTGACCGATGTGTTAACCACTACGGGTATTGCAGCCCAGGGTAAAGAGATTGGCGAGAATCGTCTGTTGTCCATCGCTGCGGCAGCCGAGAAGCTCTCGGAGCATCCACTCGCTGAGGCCATTGTAGCAGGTGCAACTGACAGAGGTTTGGTTCTGCCAGGAGCTGAGCAGTTTCATAATGTACCAGGACGGGGGATTTCGGCTGTCGTATCCGGTCAAGCCATCAGTGTAGGCACACGCCGGATGATGGAAGAGAACGGTGTGGACATTACGGAGTGGGTGGCCATCATGAAGGGGCTGGAGCAGGAAGGGAAGACAGCTATGCTGGTGGCGATTGAGGGTGTAATCGCCGGGGTGGTCGCCGTTGCCGATACGATTAAAGAGACCTCGCGTGCAGCAGTGGCTTCACTTCATGAAATGGGCATTGAAGTAGTTATGATTACCGGAGACAATAAGATTACGGCTCAGGCGATTGCAGACCAAGCCGGAATACGGACCGTACTGGCTGAGGTCCTGCCTGAAGGCAAGGCAGAGGAAGTCCGGAGGCTGCAGCGCGGCGGTGTTAAGGTGGCGATGGTTGGCGATGGCATCAATGACGCGCCTGCTCTGGCAACGGCTGATACCGGCATGGCTATCGGTACCGGTACCGATGTAGCGATGGAAGCCGCAGATATTACACTCATGCGGGGCGATTTGAAAAGCATCCCCGATGCGATTCTAATGAGCCGTAAGACGATGCGCAATATTAAGCAGAATTTGTTCTGGGCGCTTGCTTACAATACAATTGGGATACCGATTGCCGCGCTGGGCTTTCTGGCACCGTGGCTCGCTGGTGCTGCAATGGCGTTCAGCTCTGTATCTGTTGTACTGAATGCGCTGCGGCTGCAGCGGGTGAAGCTGTAATCCTAATTGAGGAGTGAATGTTGTGAATAACGAGACGATTTCCCTATTAATGAAGCATACCTCCGTGCGCCAATTTCAGGACAGACCTGTAAGTGAGGAGCAGCTTGCTGCCATCATTGGAGCAGGTCAGATGGCGTCAACCTCCAGCAATGTGCAGGCCTATAGTGTCATTGCGGTAACGGATGCAGACTTGCAAACAAAGCTTGCTGCCTTAGCAGGCAACCAGTCCTATATTGAGCAATGCCCGATTTTTCTGGTCTGGTGTGCTGATCTGTACCGTCTGCGTGAGGTTTCGCATCCCTATGTGCAGGGGGCCGCAACTTATGAGGATTCTACCGAAAATTTCATCGTAGCCACAGTTGATGTGGCGCTAGCCGCCCAGAATGCTGCTATTGCGGCGGAATCGCTGGGGCTCGGCATTGTGTATATCGGAGGTATCCGCAACCGAATTGCTGAGGTATCGGAGCTGCTGGGGCTGCCAGAATTGGTGTATCCTTTGTTCGGGATGTGTGTAGGTTATCCAGCTGCAACAAATGGACTACGTCCACGGCTTCCATTGCCAGCTGTTCTGCACCGTAACGGTTACAACGCAGAGACCACCGTAGAGCAGGTCAAGGTTTACGATGAAGTGACTACGGTTTACTTGCAGGAGCGGACCGGAGGCACAAGTAGCACTCCATGGTCGGCTTTGATGGCAAAGCGGTTGGCAGAGCCGACCCGACTGCATATGAAGGATTTTTTACTGAAGAGGGGCTTCTTGCAAAAGTAATATTAACGTTGATTATAAATTCTTCTTCTATCTCTACAGGAAACGGGTACCGTCCGTAAAGGGCGGTACCCGTTTCTTTTTGTTTGAAGCGAGTCATTACTTTCCAGAGTACTTAAGACGGATTGCCATACCATTTATAAGTCATCACTGATTTGGCAGGGACGTTGACTACGAATGATTGGCTGCCCCACTGAATCTTGACATTTCGAGCCGAGGTTTGCGGATTGTAGGCGACAACAACCTTGGAGCCATCCGGATTCTTAAAGGCGACATTCTTCAGATCGTTGCTGCTGTTGGACTGAATGCGGTAAGCACCCGGGACGACAAACTTACTAAAGTGGCCGAGCAGATAATATTGCTTGGTATAGGTGACCGCATTCTCTGGGTTATCGTTGCGATTGTCGGAGTTCTGGATCGTGACCATACCTCGGTTGGTATTGTTAGCGGCAAGCAGTGCGGGACCATCCTTCTGATCCAGGGCGGCGTTCCACAGAGTGATCGATTTGGACCAGTTGCGTGTAATATTAATAAATTCCGAAATCATGTTGTCAAAACCTTGGGTAGTCCCGTTCTGTGGATCATTCCAAGTCCCGAATCCACCCTCGGTGAACCAGACATCCTTGTCGGGATGAGCATTGTGCATGGAGGTCATCTGCGAGCCATCCCCGCTGTCGTAATGATGGAAGGCGCTGCCAGCAATATAATTGGCTTTGCCGGCGTTCTTCAGGTTCTGAACAACCGTGTTCGGAAAGCCCCAGTCCAGATAGTTGTGATCAAAAGCGATGATCTTCGTATTGATGCCAACGCTGCTAAGTGTAGGTCCTAGATAATCGCCGATAAAGCCGGTCTCATCCTGCTCATTCATCCCCATAGACGGATAAGCGCTGGTTTCATATTTGGGTTCATTCTGCACGGTGACGGCATAGATGGGAATGCCCTGTGCCTGATAGGCTTGAATGTATTTCTTGAAATAGTCGGCGTAGGTCTGATAGTACTCAGCCTTAAGCTTACCACCGTTAAGTATGCCCGAGTATTTCATCCAGGCGGGAGCGCTCCAAGGGGAAGCAAACACCTTAATGTTCGGATTCTTAGCGATGGCTGCCTTGACGATAGGCACGATATAAGACAAATCGCGGCCTATAGTGAACTGGTTGAGCGACGTGTCTCCGGCTGTGTCGTCATACGTATAGGCTGACCAGGCAAAGTCCGAGCTGCCCATCGGTTGCCGCAGCACGCTCAGGCCGATGCCGCTAGTCCCGAAGAGCTTCTCCATCACCTCAGCGCGTTTAGTGGCATTCAGCTTATAGTTGAGCAGCCAAGTTGAAGCATCGGTAAGCGAGACGCCGAAGCCATCCATCTGCTGATAAGAGACACCTTCGTTAACTGTAATGGTGTAATCGGCGCTACTAGCGCTGGTGCTGAAGGATTTATCACCGATCCGGGTCAGACGAGCACTGGTGCTGAGCCCGACAGCAGGTTCCGTGTTAGGATCAGAGGTGGAAATCCAGACCTCGGCCTGTTCTCCGTTGGCCGAGACCGGCCCCGCCGCAATGCTTCCGCTTACGGTGATTAGAGATGCAATCAGGGCAGTGAATAATATTTTTCTCATGAATCTAAAACTCCTTTCAAAATGGGGTTAGACATTCACTTTGCTTCACGTCAAATGCAAGACCGAGGCTGCTAACCATTGTCCCAGCAGGCAACACCACCTTTAATGTAATCGATTACATTTTGCGACAAATGGAACCATGTACCCTGAAGCTATGCTGCTAATATGAATTATACTTCTCATCTCTACTAGATCTACACTTCCCTTTTAAAGTTAGACGAAGCCCGAATCAGCAGTTCTGAATTGACTTTGAAGGTCCGTCTATCCGCAAACTCATTGTCGTTCATCAGGTCTATTAATTTTTCGGCAAGCATGATGCCCATGGTGTACTTAGGTTGATTGACTGTACTCATCGCCGGGGAGATATACTCGCTGATTCGATTGTTGTCGACGCCGACAACTGCAACCTGTTCAGGAATGGACAGTCCGTGCTCCCGGCATGCCTTGTAGACCCCTAGTGCCATTTCGTCATTGGCGGCAAATACGGCACTGAAGGTTATGCCCTTATCAAGTAGTCGATGGATCGCCTCGTATCCGCCACGTTCATTGAAGTTGCCAGATTCAATCAGTTCTGGCCGGTAAGGGATATCGTGCTGCTGAAGCGCCTGCGTATACCCTTCGAGCCGCTCAACACTGTCCATGGACTCAGCGTACCCATTGAGAAAGACAATGTCCCGATGACCGCAAGCGAAGAGATGCCGCATGACTGTCAGCGAGAACTTGATATTGTCAGTATAAATGCAGGGGATACTCTTATGCTCAATATAGCGTCCAATGACAGCTACAATATAGCCCTGGTCGCTGATGCCCCGAATTTCGTCGTCACTGAGCAGGGGAGCGATGAGGATGGCCGCGTCAACGGTTCGGTTCATGAGCAGATTGAGATAGTCCAGCTCCTTGGATTTCTGGTTCTCGGCATCACAGATCAGCAGCTTGTAGTTCTTGAGATAGGCCATATTCTCTATGCCTTTGATGATCTCGGTGAAATAAGCGACATTAATGTCGGGGACGATGACGGCAATGGTTAATGTCTTTTGCGAACGCAGATTCTTGGCCGTGGCGTTTGGGTGGTAGCCTAATTCCTCGATGGCCTGCATCACCCTCTGTTTGGTTTTTGCCGTAACTCCCGTACTATGGTTGAACACACGGGATACCGTGGCTGTAGATACCCCGGCCCGTGCGGCCACATCGACAATTTTAATATCCAACTTATTCACCGCCCGTAATCAGTATACCAACTACAATGTAATCGTTTACATTTTCTTTATTATTGTAGCCGATCTTTAATAGGAAAACAATGGAAAATATAACGAGTGACAATTGTCACCCTGAATTCATGACAGACCTTACTAATATCCGTGCATCTTTTCCACTATCCTTACAGTAGAGCTAAAGAAGAGTACGGGAGGGGTTACAGCATGGATAATGTAATAGAAATGAGCGGCGTCAGCAAAATATTCAAAGACAAAAAAGCTGTTGATCACATTAGCTTTACTATCGCCAAAGGCTCAATCACAGCGATTTTGGGGCCGAATGGTGCGGGCAAAACAACTGCACTGGCGATGATGCTAGGCTTGTTGGAACCCTCGGAGGGAACGGTAAGCTTATTCGGACTCCATCCGCAGGACAAGAAGGTCCGCGAGCGAACGGGTGCAATGCTGCAGGAGGTAAGCGTGATGGACCGGCTTAAAGTCCGGGAGATTATTGCGCTCATCCGCAGCTACTATCCGCGGCCAATGGATACAGAGACACTAATCAAGGCGACGGGTCTTACACCAGCTGATCTTAATCGATATGCCGAGAAGCTTTCTGGCGGTCAGAAGCGTAGTTTGGGATTCGCGCTGGCCTTGGCAGGGGACCCGGAGCTACTCTTTTTCGATGAACCCACGGTTGGACTAGATATCTCGGCTCGGCGGCGGTTCTGGGAGATCGTGCGTGCAATGGCGGAGCAAGGTAAGACGATTCTGTTCACTACTCATTATTTGCAGGAAGCTGAGGATATCGCGGACCGGATTCTGCTATTCAGCCAGGGAAGTTTGGTTGCGGACGGAAGCCCGGATGAGATCAAAGCGGGAATTGTGAAGCGTTCGGTATCCTTCCTGCCCTTAGCAGATGAAGCTGAGCTGCGGGGGCATTTGCTGGAGTTGGCAGCTATTGAGGGCTGTTATGTTAAAGACGGCCGAATCCATGTAACGACAGAGAATACGGACGAGGCGCTGAAGGCGATTTTGGGCGCAGGGTTGCCCGTACGGGATGTCCGTGTGGAACAGGGGCGGTTGGATGAGGCTTTTGAACAATTAACGATGCATCAAGAGGAGGTATCCGGACGATGAGGCTAATTATAGTGCAGTGTAAAGCGGAGATGCTGCGGATTGCCCGCAATCCTTATTATGTATTCTGGTCCTTGCTCATGCCGATTATGTTCTACGTGATCTTCACCCGAGTGGTGAACTCAGGGCCGGATGATGTCTCTTTATGGCGGGCGCATTATCTGATGTCCATGGCTACGTTCAGTGTGATGGGCTCAGCTATTATGACGCTTGGCATCCGGCTGGTGCAGGAACGGACCCAAGGCTGGACTACTTTTATCCGCATTACTCCGCTGCCTGGATATGTCTATTTCTTCGGCAAAATGTTCGGCCAAACGATGATGCATCTGTTCTCGGTAATCTGTATTTTTGCTGCCGGCTATTTGATCAACGGTGTTTCCTTGACTGCCGGTCAGTGGCTGCTTAGTGGACTGTGGGTGTTGGCGGGCTCAATGCCTTTTCTGGCGATTGGCACGCTTGTGGGCTTCATGAAACGGGTCGATACGGCCAGTGGCGTTAGTAACCTGATCTATATGGGACTTGCAGTAACAGGAGGCATGTGGATGCCATTTGATATTCTACCGCGTCTAATGCAGCGGATCGGCCACTGGCTGCCTTCCTACAACTACGGGGCTGGGGCTTGGGAGATTGTGCGGGGTTCTTATCCGCACTGGAGCAACGTCTTCATTTTACTCGGTTACCTGGTGGTGTTTATGGTACTATCGGTCTATATTCGAAAAAAACAGGAAGCGGTGTAATCTAAAATGGTACGCGCTCAGCTCCAGATACAGATATTCCCACGGAAGTATGGTTTCTTCCCTTATATCTGGTTAATTTATTTGATTCTGCCCTTAATCAATCTGAACGGACAGAGCGGATTCAAGCTGATCCTTGGGTATGTTATGGTAGCGCTGTTCGCGGTGACTTACCGCCAACTGTATTGGGTTAGCGGGAGAGCTTTCTCTTACTGGCTAGGGCTGCAAATGCTGCTGATCGCCGTGCTCTGTATTTTTTACAGTCCTTATAATTTATATATGGGTTTCTTCACTACAAATTTCATCGGCTGGTATACCGACCATAAGCGTTTCAATCGTGCCTATGCCGGCTTCGCTATTCTGCTGGTGAGTCTGGTAGTATGGGTTATTTTAGATTTACAAGGAACAGAGGGGCTGTTCTTGCTGCCTTTTACCCTGATTATGTTAGTGTTACCCTTTGGAATGCGTTCGCTGAACCGCCGCCAGTACCTGGAGAAAGAACTGGATCAAGCCAATGAAGTCATTAAAGAACTGGTGAAGCGCGAGGAGCGGATGCGGATTGCCCGTGACCTGCACGATACGCTGGGGCACACCTTGTCGCTGATCACGCTCAAGAGTCAACTGGTTGAAAAGCTTGTGACCAAAGATGCCGCACGTGCGCAGGCCGAAGCGAGGGAGATTCAGCGGACATCCCGCGCCGCGCTGCGCCAGGTGCGGGAGCTGGTCTCAGAAATGCGCGCAATTTCAGTAGTCGAGGAGCTGGCTGAAGTTGGAGAGATGCTGCGCACAGCGGATATTACCTTGGAGGTAGGGGGTGATTTCTCTCTGGAGGGCGTATCCGACTTGACGCAAAATATTCTCAGTCTCTGCATCAAAGAAGCGGTGACTAACATTGTGAAACACAGTGAAGCCAGTATCTGCCGGATTGGAATCGGGAAGACACTCGGAGAAGTGCAGATTACGATAGAGGACAATGGGATTGGGCTGCACTGTCCGGAGGGTGGAACTCGTGGTCACCAAGAGGGGAATGGCATGAAAGGGATGGCCGAACGGCTTTCCCTTATCGACGGCTCTTTGTCGCTAAACTCAGAGGAGGGCGGTGGCACTAAGCTAGTGGTAGTGGTTCCGATGGTGGTCAAGGAACGAAAGGGCGGGGAAGCAACGTGATAAGAATTATAATCGCCGAGGACCAGCGTCTGCTGCGTGGCGCGATGGCTTCACTCCTCGATATGGAGGATGATATCGAGGTTGTCGGGCAGGCGGGTGACGGAGCAGAGGCGCTTACGTTAATCGAACAGCTTGAGCCTGATGTCTGCCTCATGGATATTGAAATGCCGTTCAAAAGCGGCCTTGATGTTGCTGAAATACTTAACAGCAAGGGCTGCGCAACTAAGATTATTATCCTGACCACCTTTGCGCGGCCTGGTTATTTTGAGCGCGGAGTGAAGGCGGGCATACAGGGGTATTTGCTAAAGGACGAACCTGTAAACAAGCTAGCGGATTCCATTCGTCGAGTGATGAACGGACACCGCGAGGTCTCGCCCGAACTGGTCTTCGGAAGCTTGCGTGAAGAGAATCCGCTGACGACACGGGAGCAGGAAATTCTCAAGCTGGCCGCTCAAGGCCAGACGGCAGGCCAGATTGCCGGAACGCTGCATCTTTCCTACGGAACTGTCCGCAACTATATTTCGGAGATCCTGAACAAGCTGGAAGTGAAGAGCCGGATTGAGGCGGTACGACTGGCGGAGGAGAAGGGCTGGGTTTGAGAGAGGTTGGGCGGAGAAAGGGACGCAAACACGAATAGGTGTTTGCGCCCCTTTTTTTCTATGAATCTGTTAGGTTATTAAAAGGTGGGAGGAAAATACATGAACGAAGCTTTGGGATTTTGTCCAAACGACCGACTTGTAATCATTCATGCAGATGATCTTGGTATTGCACATTCAACAAATCAGGCGATATTCGAACTGTTCCCCAAAAATTCTATCACGTCTGCATCCATCATGATCCCGTGTTCAAAGGCGAAAGAAGCGGCTATACTTTGTAAACAGAGCAATTCAGCGAAAATTGGGATTCATCTTACACTAACCAGTGATGGAAACCAATTTTACAAACCTGTTTACAAAGACGACTAAATCTTTCAAGTCTAAAGAAATCAAGGAGACATAATGGATAATAAAACCATTGGCATGTTCGCCCATGTGGATGCGGGCAAGACCACATTTGCTGAACAACTGCTTTATCATACACATAGCATTCGGGAGCGGGGCAGAGTCGATCATAAGGATGCTCACCTCGATAGCCACGACATAGAACGGGCAAGAGGGATTACTGTTTTTGCAGACCAAGCGGTCATGTCGTATAAGGGCTCAACTTATTATTTGATCGATACCCCCGGGCACGTCGATTTCTCTCCGGAGATGGAACGGGCTGTCCAGGTGCTGGATTATGCCGTTCTCATTATTAGTGCGGTAGAAGGAGTCCAGGGTCATACCGAAACGGTCTGGCAACTGCTGCATAAGCTTAAAGTACCGACGTTCTTTTTTATTAATAAAACAGACCGGGTTGGCGCGGATGTGGACCGAGTCTTCGCGGAGATTCGCATGCAGCTGACAGAGGATGTGTGTTCGATTACCGGGTGCTTGGGCAGCGGAGAAGTTGAGGAAACCTTGGTGGAAAGCATGGCGGAGCGCGACGAGCAGTTGTTAGAGAAGTACATGGCGGGAACGGCAGACCAAGCCTTCTGGCTGCAGACGCTGCAGGCTAAGTTTCGGGATCATCAGCTCTTCCCTTGTGCAAGCGGTTCTGCTCTGCAGGATATTGGAGTTACGGAATTTCTAGAGCAGCTGCACTTGTTAACGACTGTGGATTATGATGAGCAGGCTCCTTTTGGTGGGCGCATCTATAAAATTCGCCATGACAATAGTGGTGTGCGATTGACTTTTATCAAAGCATTAAGCGGTACGCTTAAGGTTCGTGATGAACTAAGTTATGCCAGTAGAGATGCCCAAATTTCGGAAAAAATTACGCGGCTGTACATTTATAATGGGAGCAAATCGCATACGGTTGATCAGGTATCCGCAGGTGATCTGTTCGCGGTAACCGGACTCTCAGCCGCCGAGGCTGGACAAGGCTTAGGCAGCTTTTCGGACAAGCTGATCTATGAGATGGTGCCGACCTTGAAGTCGAAGATTATTTATGCCGCGACCTATAACGTGAAGGATGTGCTAAAAGCTTTTCAGGTGCTAAACGCGGAGGACCCGTCATTGAACGTCATCTGGGAGGAAGCCCTGCAGGAAATTCACATCCACGTCATGGGACTCATTCAACTGGAAGTACTGGAGCAGCTCGTGAAGGAACGATTTCAATTGGATGTATCCTTTGGTAGCCCTGAGATTCTATATAAAGAAACGATTGGTTCCACCGTGCATGGCTATGGACACTTCGAGCCGCTTAAACATTATGCAGAGGTGCATCTTCGTCTGGAGCCGGGGGAGCGAAACAGCGGAATTACTTTTGTGAACGCCTGTCATGCTAATGATTTGAGCGTAGGCAATCAGAATTTAGTAGAGACTCATCTCTATGAGCAAGACCATCATGGTTTATTAGCGGGTATGCCGCTTACGGATATGAAGATTACCTTGTTAACGGGTGCTGCGCATAATGAGCATACGCATGGCGGTGATTTTCGCGAAGCTACCTTTCGGGCGCTAAGACAAGGGTTGGAGAAGGCGGAGAATAGGCTGCTTGAGCCTTATTATCACTATAAGATTAAGGTGGAACTCGATTTTATGGGCAGGGTGTTATCTGATATCCAGCAGGC
The DNA here is from genome assembly GCF_022369515.1 of Paenibacillus sp. 19GGS1-52. Lineage (NCBI taxonomy): Bacteria > Bacillati > Bacillota > Bacilli > Caryophanales > Paenibacillaceae > Paenibacillus > Paenibacillus sp. 19GGS1-52. The sequence continues at coordinate 6,704,731 of NZ_CP059724.1, read as the reverse complement.
AGCTGGACAATTTGATCCGCCTGAAATGACAGCAACGTACGCTGTCATTTCAGGCAAAGCCCCCGTGGCCTCCTTTATGAATTACAGTACAGAGCTAACTTCTTTTACGCATGGAAAAGGTACAATTCATCTCGCGTTTGGGGGTTATGATCGCTGTCATAACGAACAAGAGGTGATCGATCGAAAGGGCTACAGGAAGGACGCCGATCCGCAGTACAGTTCCTCTTCGATATTCTGCGCCAAGGGACATGGCTATACGGTAGCTTGGGATGAGGCGGAGGCAAAGATGCATCTGGGTCGTTTACCCTATTCAGCTGCAACTGAAATTTGATGATACACGTTCTACAAAGCAAAGGGCCATCCCGCTAAGGATGGCCCTAAAACTTACTATTGCGCTTATTTTGCTGGATTCATGCTGTTCCACAGCGTTTGAAACGCACCGGACTCGACCTCGAAGAATACCGGTGCATTGCCGTAACGTACAAGTCCTTGACCAAATAGTGTCAGCTCTACCCGGGCCTTGTCTTCCAATTGCAGATAGATGATCTTGCGATCTTCACTCTCGTAAATGCCTTGCTCGGTCAGCGGTTCCGCTGCTAGTGGTTTGGCCGCTTGGAGTGCAGTCAGGAAGCCTTCAAGTGCTTCACTGCTGGTGAGCGGCGTGTACTGCTGCTTGCCGTTGTTCCAGCTGTCGAAGCTTTCCCACTGGGCGGTAGCGACTCGGCCTTCCAGATTTAGCTTGCCGAACAGGTCCGCCCCGCTGCTTATAGTAATGCCGTTCGTATGCTCGAATAGTTCGGCTAAGATTTGGCCGTCGATTTCCGTATAAGACATAATCAGAAAATCAGCGTCGTATCCGTTTACGGAATAGATATCCGCTTCACCGATGTTGGAGGATAGCTCGATATAATCTTCTTTGCCGGTCCATTCGTTGATGCCGCTTGTCGTCTTGCCCAGCTTCTCGCCGCGCAGTGCAGCGGCGTCAGCCGGGTCAATTGTGGTTGCCGCTTGGGTATAGACATTGCCCTTGTATACGACCAGGGCGAGCATATCTGCCTTAACGCCTGATTCCTTATCCGGCAGCTCCAGCTTAGGAATGACAATACTGCCCGAAGTATCCGTAGCTGCTCCGCCCGGGCTGGAGGGGTCCGGATTTACTTGGGCCACTTGTCCCGTGGAAGCCGGTCCGTTCAACTGTTGCCAGATACTTGGTGAGGCCAGACCGATTCCGGCGGCGAGCACAACGCTTGCCGCTATAATGACCATCTTGCGGGGACGCTTCCGCTCCATTTTGCTGACTAACCCTTTTTTCATTTCTTCGCTCGATTTCATCGAATCCACCGCTTTCTTGTATGTTGTTCGAAACTGATCTTCCTTCACTGTGATTCCGCTCCTTCCAGCTCCAGTCTTAACAGCTGCCGCCCCCGTTGAAGTCTCATCTTCACGGCAGACTCGCTGATTTGCAGAATCTTGCTGATCTCCTGAACAGGATAATCCTCGTAATAATACAGATGAATAACAGTCCTATACTTCACCGGCATCGCCAGCACGAGCTGCAAGATGGCCAAATCCTCGGGGCTGTTGGTCGTAACCGACACTGCGCCCTCCAATCTGACCACGCGCTTGCGCCAGCCTCTGCCTAGCAGATTTTTGCAATGATTGGTAATTACCCTGATCAGCCATGCCTTCTGATGTTCGTCATCCTTGAACGGGGGTGCTTTTTCCATTAGCTTGATGAAAGTGTCTTGCGTGGCTTCTTCGGCATCCTCGCGGCTGCCCAGATGGACTAGGGCAATTCGGAACAGCATATCTGCGTAGACTTCGTAACTCTTCATCACATGATTGCCCGGCCGGGTCATGGGTCGCTTCATGAGGCTATGCCCTCCTTTACCTATAACACCCTTAATGACGGCATTTGGTCACATTTTGTTCCAGGGAAGATGTGGTGAGGGCATATCCATAGACAGTAGTTCGCTCCGGAAATTAAGACATTGCTAGATGAATTGAATTAGATCACAAAAAAGAGTGCGATTTCAGGATGAACTCCTAAAGAATCGCACTCTTTTTATGTTCTGGACCTTTCATCCATCAAGGACTAGGCTAAATGAGCCCCGACTTCTGTAAAAGCCGTTGAACCATCGCTGCAACCTCTGCTCGAGAGATATTCGCCTTTGGAGCAAGCAGTATGCCATTTCTACCGGAAATGATGCCTGCTTGCAGACAGTCCGTAATACTGTTCTTCGCCCAGTCTGCGGACAGAAACGCATCCGTAAATGGACTCCATAATTCTCCGGTTGTTTTGAATGGAGGAGTTTCTTGTAAATCTGTGATCTTCATCGCTCTAGACATGATCATCATGGCCTGTTCGCGAGTCATCTTCTCTAAGGGCCGGAAGGTATTATCGGCGAATCCACTTATCAGGCCATACGTGTATGCAGTCTCAATCGCACTGCTATACTCAGCTGAAGCTAATACATCCGTGTATGGAGATGAACCGTTCTCCAGCTTTAATCCTAATCCCCGTACAATGATACCCACAAATTCCGCACGTGAGATATCTTGCTCAGGATCAAACCTATCATTGTCAGAGCCGCTCATAACCATTCTGGCTCCCATGTCGTTGATAGCATTCTTTGCCCAGTGCTGAGAAACATCTTTGAACTCCAAAGGATGCCAGACAATGGAATACGTGCTGTTGGTCAAGCTATTCACTTGGGCATAGTATTTGCCATCGATGATTACGACCTTTGTAGGTACGTGGCGAACGCTTCCGTCTGGCTCAATGACAACCCCTGTTGTGATTTGGTTAGGATCTACTCCGTCAGGCATGGCGATGGTTCTTTCTACATAAGCGTTGAACTTGGTCACTTCAGTGGTGGTATTCCCGTAAACACCTCTTACTACGAAGTTGAGGGGAGGGGCCATGAGGGTTAATCCCTCTTTAATAGCTGAATCCGCTACAATCTTCAGGGTGTCTGCTGATGGTGTAGCAATTTCGATCTGAACCTTAATATCTTGAAGGGCTACAGTCTTGCCAAGCTGCGCGGAAATCGCATCAATATTGATCTGTTGGACAGGGAGTCTGTAGGTGGCATTCGCCGTTTGGAGTTTTAGAATCGCCTGTTTTTGTTCCATGTTCTTGAGAGTCTGTCCATTGATCTCTCCGATGACAACATCGGATTTGGTCAGGAATGGAATAATAATGACGGATTGTTGTCCTTCTGTGGCGAGCTTGGCTTCAAGTTTCTTAGAATCCACGGAAATGGTCGTTACCGTCTGATTATTTACTTGAGTGGTTGCTGTCGTTCCTGCATTCTCCACCTTGCCATTCACAAGCACGTTAACTCCGTTATTCGTATTGACTGGTGGTGTAACGCTACTACTGCTGCCGCTAGAAGGTGATTGTGGTGTTACCGCATTAGAGGCTGCAGAGGCGATACTCTCACCGGCGCTATTGATTGCTGTAGCTATAAAAGTATAGGTTGTTCCATTGGTGAGACCTGGTATTGTAATTGTGTTCGTTGAACCTGTAGCTATGATATTATCTGGTGACGAAGTAACTGCATAGCTTGTAATCGGACTTCCTCCATCCGTTGAAGGGATAGTGAAGCTAAGGCTGGCTTGTCCAATTCCCGCTGTAGCAACGAGATTTGTTGGTGCTCCGGGGACAGTCTTAGGCATAGCGCTAACTTCATTGGAAGCCGCACTATCTCCTTCGGGATTAACCGCCTTCATCATAAAATAATAAGTCGTACCATTGGTTAAGCCTGTTACAACGTAACTGGTATCTGAACTGCCGAGGGTGGCCACTTCTGATTCATAGTTACCGGCAGTCTCGCTTTTGTAAATTTTGTAGCCCGTCGAAGCATCTACGGAATTCCAAGCAAGGCTGACTTGCGCATTGCCTGCTGTTGGTGCCTGCAATACGGGAGTGCCGTAAACAATGGGTGTCGTGTCACTTATCGTAACCGCCAACGTCTGCGTTGCTCCCCCACTGAAGTTGAAGGTCAGGCTTGTCGCTCCTATCAACAGCGTGGCAAGATAGCTTTTATTGATTGTAACTGTGTTGCCTGAGACGATATAGTCGAGAACTGGATCAAGTATGACTCCGCCATTAGTAACACTGCTGAGAGTGTTGCCGTTAAGCGTCATCGTTGTCGACACATCAGCTTGAGCCGCGGTCAGCTTGTCGAAGTCCGCAGTTGTAGGGCTGATAAGGCTATTCAGGGGTCCAGTCACTGTGAGCAAGACCGTAGCCTGATTTGAAGCTCCGTAACCAATGGAATCTGTAAATTGATATTTAAAAGCATCTGTACCCACATAACCAGCGTTGGGCGTATAAGTAAACGAACCATCTGCTTGCAGGACAACGGTTCCATGCAGGGGCAATAATCCTAGGGCAGCCGTACGTGTTCCTCCATAGCCGTAATCATTGGATAAAACACCTGGGGCCGGTACGGTAAGCACCGTATCCATTGCCGTAGTATAACTATCATCCACTGCTCCAGGAGCCGAGGTACCGTAGAATTCAAAAGCAATTCTTAAGGGGGCGGAGCTGAGAGCAAATTCGGTTAAAGGGATCTTGAACTCGTAGACCTTGTGCTCATAAACGGCATGATCTGTATAGGCGAAAGAAGCTTTTCCCCAAGTGGTTTCATATAACGAGAGTTTGTATCCTTGTAACCCTGTAGCTGTATTAACTCAACTTTCGCAGAGTCAAAATTGAGTTGACCCCAAGCTGGGGTTAAGGTGGAGTCGGTTTAAGTAAGGATCTTGCCAACATAGAAAAACACCACTTCGTTTGGTAAAGTGAGATTGTCGAGATCCACTAAACCACAGAAGAGGTGTCCCTTCTATGATAAATCAAAAGTCGTCCCTAGATCAACTCCCACCTGAAATGAGACCTGCTTTTCAAGAGCTCGGTGTGCTGAAGCATCTGAGGAATGCCGGGTTCAAAAAGACGTTTGGCTATACCTGTTCCCATCTGTTCATGCTCGTTTTTGTCTTGCTCTTTCATCAGAAGAATTGGTTTCGTCTGCTCGAAAGTGCCAAGGGTGAAGCCTTTCCTGGCAAAGATGCCGTCTATCGCTTTCTCAATCACAGCGGATTCGCTTGGCGGCGTTTCTTGTCTTCTCTAAGTAGTGACACTGTGCAGCGAGTCGAAACCTTGACCTCCGTCACGCGGACCTCCGTATTCATTGTGGATGATTCCATGTTTGAGCGGAATCGGAGCAAAGCTGTGGAATTGTTGGCTCGCTTTAAGGATCACGCGACGGGGGCTTACTATAAAGGCTTTCGCATGCTCACCTTGGGCTGGTCAGACGGTCATACGTTTCTCCCTTTGGACTTCGCCTTGCTGAGTTCCGTGAAGGCTGGACTCACCGGCATACATCCGGGAATCGACAAGCGATCCTCTGGATACAAACGCCGGAAAGAAGCTCTGCTTTCTGCTCCGCATCTGGTTTCTGAACTGCTGGATCGAGCCATTACTTCCGGGGTTTCTGCGGCTTACGTACTTATGGATAGCTGGTTCACGCATGCCCCCCTGATTCAGCGGATTATAGATCGCAAACTGCATGTGATTGGCATGGTGAAAAACGACAACAAGCGATATCTCGTTCACGGTCAACGGGTGGATCTTAAAGGTCTTTACCGAGCTGCTTTGCGCGTCGAAGGAAAGCACCGGAACCTCTTGCGTCAGATTCACACCGAACTTGTTCCTGGCATTCCAGTAGTCGTGGTCTTTGTTCGCCATCGCTCCAAGAAAAACGAGTGGCTCGCGATTCTATCGACGGATCTAACGCTGACGGCACCGGAAGTCATTCAAATCTACGCTCTTCGCTGGGACATCGAAGTCTTTTTCAAATGCGCTAAATCCTTGCTGCGCCTGCAAAAAGAGTTTCAAGGCCGCTCCTATGATTTGCTCATTAGCCATACAACGATTGTCTTTTCCCGCTATATTCTGCTGGCTTGGCAGCATCGACAAAGCACGGATCAGCGGACGCTCGGTGGACTCTTTTATTTGCTTTGCGATGAAGTCGGTACCTTGGACTGGGCCGTAGCATTACAACAATTGGTGGAATTGATGAACGAAATCGCCAATCAAGTCGGTAAGAAACTATCCGCTATGATTAAAAGTCAACTCCAGCACTGGATCTCTGCTTTGCCCAGCTACATCAAGGCTTATCTGCCGATTTCATGCTGCGAAAGTTGAGGTATTAACATAAACCTTCGCATAATCCTTCCAATCATCCATGGTATTGTCCGGTGTACCATCCATAGTTACATATAAATAGTTATCATCATTGAACACCCAGGTATATAAATAGTTGCTGGGGTGACCTGTTGCCGGCTGGGCCCATTCTTTGCTGAAAAGAGGCATGGCTGCCACTTCATCTAATTTCCCGTCCATTGTAATCATTCCGCGTTGCGAATTAAGGGTATAGTTGTAAAAAGCATCGTCCGCAGTTGAAGATATTAACGGAAAGCGAAAGGGGATCTTACTGATTTCCTTGTCTTCGATTCGAGCTGCAACGGTAAGCGTTGCTTCCTTTGCTTCCCCGCTAAAGGTGATGACCGTCCCCTCTGCTTCAAGGTTAATTAAGTCCAAATCTTGCTTAGACACCTTCGCCAACGATTTCCCGTCCGCTCCTGCGACCTGTACTGGAGCTTGACCATCTAACGTTACGACATCAAGCTGAGCGTTGCCGCCGCCGTTCTGGACGAGCTTAATGGAGACAGACTGGCTGGTATCTAACCCGGTTATAGATAATGATTGTTCTTTGACAAATTCATCATAGGAGAGGCTGCCTTCAAGTAGCCAGTCACCTTGATTCAAATAATAAACAGACAGCGTTCCATTGTATAAATACGCGTCGAGACTTGTCCCAGCAGTTATGGGTCCTTTCTCATTAGCTGCTGCATAAATAGGAGTTGCAGGAAGGAATGGAAGCGCTAATAAAATACACATTGAAAAAGATAATAAACAAGTGAATATTCGTCTCATACTCATTCCTCCTTATAGAATCGACTATCAGCGTAAGTATTGCATAATAAGGAGTTTATTGCGACAATATTCTACAATTAATTACACATATTTCTAAGTAATGTAAATGAAAAAGAACCAGCCCGAACACTCCCATGTTCTAACTGGTCCTTGATATTTTTATCCCCTTGTAGTCGCGCTCTTCCCCTGCTCCTCCCGCATCCACTGCGAGAGCTGCCGCTTCAGCAGCAGGAACTCCGGTGAATCGGTGATTTCCTCACGGCGCGGCCGTGGGAAGGGAATATCCACCGTATGCAATACCGAGCCGGGACGGCCGGAGAATACATAGATCCGGTTGGAGAGCAGCAGCGCTTCTTCGATGTTGTGGGTAATGAACAGCACGGAGCGGCGGTTCTCCTCCCACAGCTCCAGCAGCCAGCGCTGCATTTCGCTGCGCGTCAGCGCATCCAGCGCGCTGAACGGTTCGTCCAGCAGCATCAGTTCCTGCGGGGCCAATAAGGCCCGCAGGAACGCGGCCCGCTGCTGCATGCCGCCCGACAGCATGTGCGGGTAGGCCCGCTCGAACCCGCCGAGGCCGACCTTGGCCAGCCAATGCCTGGCTTCTTCGCGCGCCTGCTCCCGCGGCGCGCCTTTGATCTCGCCAGCGAGCAGGACGTTATCCTCGATCGTCCGCCAGGGAAACAGCGCGGGCTGCTGCGGCATATAGCTGATCTCACCGCGCTGTCCGGTGACGAGGCTGCCGTTCATGCTTATCGTTCCGGCATCTGGCTGCTCCAGACCTCCGATGATGTGGAACAAGGTGCTTTTGCCACAGCCGGAGGGTCCAATGATGGATACGAATTCCTGCTGCTCGACCGTGAGTGAGACGTTATTCAGCACGCTCGTCACGCGGCGGCGCTGAGTGTAGGCTTTGGAGATACCCTTTACTTCAAGTGCGGGTGTTTCAGACATTGTAGGGACTCTCCTTTCTAGGAATTACGGCGCGGTTTCCAGCGGACCAGCCATTTCTCCAGCAAGGCAATGATCGCAAAGAGCACTAAACTAAGCAGTACAATAATAACAATAGCGACGAACATCCGGTCCGTACGGTAGGCTGATTTCTGCAGGAGCATATAGTATCCAATGCCCTTGTCCGCACCAATCCATTCGGCGACAACCGCGCCCATTACCGCATAGGTAGCGGATATTTTCACACCGGAGAACAGCGATGGCAACGAAGAAGGCAGTTCCAGCTTGGTGAAGATCTGCCACTTGCCGGCGCCAGCCATTTTCATATAATTGAGCATGATCCCATCACTTTGCGCCAAGCCGCTCATGGTAGCCACAGCTACTGGGAAGAAGCAGACTAGTGTAATTAGGATAATCTTCGGCAGCAGGCCGAAGCCGAACCAGATGACAAGCAGCGGAGCAAGCGCAATGGAGGGAACATTCTGGCTGAGAATCAGCAACGGATAAAAAGCGCGTCTGGTCCAAGGCAGCAGGTGCAGCAGCAGTGCGATGATAAGACCTACCGCGGTACCGATCGGAAAGCCGATCAGGGTCAGCCGCAGCGTAGCCAATGTATGGACCCAGATTCCAGAAGCGTTAGCATTGAATTCACGGATGATGTCGGTGGGACTAGGCAGAATCCAGGCTTCGACATGAAATAGGGAGACCGCCAGCTGCCATCCCGTTAACAAGAATATGACCGCCACAAGGGGCGGCCATATTTGCTTCCAGGTCGATCTCACGGCCGATATTTCTCCGTTAGCTTCTCCATGCTGATGCCATTCGGGTTATGGGCAATCTTGATCTGTGAAATGATGCTGGGACTGCCTGCCGCGACCAAGGCCTCATGCATCTGACGCACAACCTCCAGAAGCTCTGTAAGTTCGCCCTCCATCGTCGTATCCAGCGGATTTACCTGATGCTTCACACCGGATTTCTGAATAACCTCAATTGCTGTATCTACATAAGGGATGGAATCCTCACCATTCGGAGTCTTGGGGATCACCTGAATGCTTAATAGAGTATTTGCCATGATTATATCAACCTTTCTATTTTGTATTTATCGATCACTATTCAGCGGGTAGAAAATCATTCGTAAATGTGCTGGCGACGTCCAGTGGCTTATCCAGCAGCTTCAGACCGTACATCCAGTCGGCGTAATTCTGCCATACTTCAGCCTTCTGCTCCCCCCAGCGGGTAGCATCATCCTGATATTTCGGGCTGAGCCATTTCTGGCTGGCCAGAACCAGCTTAGGGTCTAGATCCGGTACGGCTTTACTCAGGATGGCGGCCGCTTCTTCAGGCTTATCAATGGCATATTGATAACCTTTCGACGTAGCCTTCAGGAATGCCTTCACTATTTCAGGATGATCGGCAATCTCTTTCTCGCTTGTAGTTAGTACAGGGGTGTAATAATCCAATTGCGGTGCATAATCCTTCAAGTACAGCATATCGATGGGCTCGCCGCGCAGCTCAGCTTCGATGCCGGTCCAGGCATAGAAGATCCAGGCAAAATCAATATCACGTTTCACGGCGGTGAAGAAATCGGCTTCCCCGATGTTCACCAGTTTAACCTTTTTCACATCCCCGCCTTCCGGGTCCATGATCGCTTTCATCGCTGCTTCTTCGGCAGGAGAGCCCCAGCCACCATAGGTTTTGCCTTCAAAATCCTTCGGAGACTTGATGTTGCGGTCCTTGGGTGCGGCAAATCCGGAAGTATTATGCTGGATAATAGCGGCGATAGACACGAGCGGCACTCCTTGCAGACGAGCTAAAGTCAGACTTTCTTGGGCACCAATGCCAAACGCTGCTTCACCGGAGGTTACCATCGTGTCGGCACCAGCCGCACCGGGCTGCACAATTTCTACATCCAGACCTTCTTCAGCGTAATATCCAAGATCTTTGGCCACATATAGACCGGTATGGTTTGTATTGGGTGTCCAGTCGAGCGCGATCTTAAGCTTGGTAAGCTCTTTCGGTGCATCCGTGGCAACAGCAGTTGCTTCAGGAGCAGCCTCATTATTTCCGGTAGTACTCACCTTATTGTTGCCGGAATTCCCATTATTACTGCCGCAGCCCGCAATGGCGATGATCAGCAGGCAGCTTAGGCCCATCGTTAATACTTTTTTGACTCCCATGTTTCTTCTCTCCTTTATCTGGTAACGAAAGACCCGGCTTCATATTGATTCCGAAATATCCCATAACAAAAAGCGCCCCGATGATCGGGACGCTGGTTTGGCGCAAGATAGTAGAGGTCACTTGGGACCCGAACTAGTGGCTATTCCTACGCTGGCATTATCCAGATCAGGTATAAGGGTCAGTATCTTGTGGGATACAATCTCAGCCGGCCTAATTCCAGCTCCCCTGATTCTATGAAGTTCACGGGTGTTGCTACGTTCTTACGGTGTATTATAGACGCACACTCCTGTATTGTCCAGCAGCATTCCACCAATTTGAAATATCTTGAAGTGATCTAATGAGATATAATATAACAACAGAATGGCAAACAGAGACTGAATAGGGAAAGGAGGAATCAGGATGACGGACGCTCACATACCGGTACTGGATGAAGAGACCATTTCCGGTATTCAGGAATTGGATGGCGACGGAGAGCCAGAATTGCTGCGCACCTTGCTGGACATGTTCACGAGCGACACCCCGCTTAGAATAGAAGCCTTGCAGAAAGCGATCGATAACAAGGATCTTGCCGAAAGCGCCGGAGTTGCTCACAGCCTGAAATCGGGAAGTCTGGGCATTGGGGCACAGTATCTGGCCTCCGTCTGCGCTGGAATTGAACTTCATGCCAGACAGGACAACCTTGCGGCAGCGGCAGCCTTGTTGCCTGAAGTAAGTGCAGCTTATAAGGAAGCTTGCTCCCAGTTGCAGAGTTTGCTGTAAACAACTGTGGACGGCCGCTTACTCCTCATGGCTTAATCTTTTTTTACGGCGGCTCTTGCTTCCGTTCCACAGCTCTCGAATTGTAAGGATAAGACTGACGAGAATCCCGCTGCAGGTCAGGAAGAGGGCCAAATACTCAAAAGGGGAGTATTGCAGCATTTTGCTCCAGTCGATAGGGTTCTTCAAATCTTCAATGACCTGGTTCATACCGTAAATGCCACTGACTACTGTAAATACGGTTAGGATCATCAGCAGCATATCCCGGCGTTTGGCCTGGAACTTATTCTGGTATTGAAACAGGTCATCCAGAGTTTGCTTCACTTCTCCGAACAAGGCATCATTCCCGTATACTTTACGCAGCTGGATGAAGATCTCCCGACCTTGGGATTGTGAAATGAGTTCTAGAAAATAATATTTGGCCGAGAACTTGGTGATCAAAAAGATTAAATCCTCAATTTCGTCATAATCGCGTGTAATACTAAGACGAGAGTGCAGATTAGCCAGCTTCAGCAGAACGATTTTATGAAAAATACTGAGCAACAAACCATAATAGTATTCCCCGTACATTTGATTAGCCAAGTGGGTAGCGATCTCGGGAGTAGCCCGGCTCAGACAGCAAAAGGTTTGTTCATTCGTTACGTAATAGGTATCCGGGCCCCAGCGGTTATAGCAGTGCTTGTTGATATAATCTGCAATATAATCGGGATCACTGGCGCTAATGAACGGTTTGCCGTGCAGATCGAGCCCATCCAACTGGGAGGCGCGATAGCGTAGCTCCACACTAAGCTCATCCTTATCCTCCTGGCGCCCAAAGCCGTAAAAGGCTTGCACCATCATTCTTTCATCGACGAAAAAAGGCAATGTCTCAAAATAAGCTCCATTTAACTCGGAGGCGTCCAGAAACGGCTCCAACCCATCGACCAGATTTCGGAAGACAAAATCCTCTGTCTGCTTAAAAATTCTGTCCCCGCAATGGATAGTGGTGCATTCATCTGGAACGGAGACATTCTCCAATTGCCGAAAGCGGTCTGCGAATTCTAATGCGGTGCTGAAGGGAATGTTCTCCTCTTCAATACGGACCCGTACGGTGATGAATCCAAGCTGGAACGGACAGATAAATACATCTGTCGAGAGGACCTGGAAATTTACAGCTTGCTGCGGCATTTCCAGTCTGCAGTCTAGCGCATTTACCCGTGAGAAGCGGCGGAAGGAATTCTTGTCTTTCTCGTGCGGGAACAGGACGTGGGCGGCAAAAGGCAGGTAGCTTCGCTCCATTTTTTCATGCGAGACTTTGTAGCCATCTCCGTAATAAGCATCCTCCAGCTCTTTCTGATCTAGAAAAAAACGAGTGAACCCATCCTTCTCTAACCGATGAATCAGAGCCATAGCTTCGCCCTGCTTGATGGAGAAGGGGAAAATAAACTGCAGAAGAGCAGTATGTAATAGAGGTTCGGAGGAGAGCTCGTCCATCATTCGTTCCACCCTTGTATACAGAATTTAAGTACATTCTATATTAACCCATTTTCCATGCGGCAAAGCTAAGCAAAAATAGGAAACCGGCGAAAACAGCCAGCATGCCTGCAGTCTGGGCCACCTGCAGATGATCCATCGACCAGCCCGTTAAGAGAGGCAGAATAGCTCCACCAATTCCGCCTGAAGCGATCATGATACTAGGTGTCGTTTCTTCGGCGCCAGGCAGCAGCTTGCTGGAGAAGACAAGGGCAATGGAGAAAATGCCAGACATGAACAATCCCAGCAGTATGAGTATAGTGAACGCGGCGATGCGGTGCTCTGAGAAGGGAAACAGAATAAATAGCAGTAGGGTAATAAAACAGCTACCGAGAACATACATACGATAGGTGATTTTTTCGGCTATAACCCCGGCAAACAGCCTGCCTATGGCCATGGCGAGCCAGAAAAAGGTTACGGTCAAGGCCGCCGCAGATTCACTTATTCCCAGTTTGGCGATAAAGATCGCTGGCATGAAATTGACCAGACTCATCTCAGTACCTACATAAAGAAAGAAAAAAAGGATGAACATACCGAGCAGCACCCACTGTTTGCCTACATACGGGAGCTTTTTGCCTACCCGGGAAGACTGCGTGGACGTTTTCGTTGGGCGAGTGCGGGGAGCGCGGTCGTCCAGTACGCTTTGCAGCTTCCCAAAGCTTGCGCGGCTTCCCCAGAAGAAAAGCGATATTAACGAGAATGCCGCAACAATCAGAAAGGAAAGCCTCCACCATCCAGCAGCAATGAGCGGACTAGCGATCAGAGGCATAATCAGTGCGCCTACCCCGAACAGGACTTCAAGCCTGCTCATCGCTATGGCAGTTCCTTCGGTAATGGCGGCGATTATAATGGTACCGATGACAGCTTCGATCATGCCGAACCCGAACCCTGCGGCAACGGCGATGACGTACATCCAACCCCAAGGCGGAAGAAAGGCATAGGAAATTTGGGAAACCAGCAACAGCCCGGTGGCAATGAGAATGCCTCCACGTTTGCCAAAGCGGCGGTTCAGAAAAGGTGAGACCAGTACACCTGCTAGAAAGCCGGAGAACTGGCTGAAGATAAGTTGGCCCCCGGCACTATAATTTTGATCATAATGCTCCAGAAGAACGGGAAGAATAGAGCCGAGCACCACATGGGCGAGCCCGATAACAAAGTAAGAGAGACAGCTGATCCAGAGCAGTTTTTTCACGGATGAAGCTCCTTGCAAGTTGGATTTATGTAACGATGCGGGATTCAATACGTTTCCAGCGGGTACACTACAGTAAGCACCATATTAATGATAAACCCAAAATGAGGTCGTGAATATATAAACATATATTCACATAGTAGAAGGGAGCTATACTGTCAATGGATAACAGAGAGCTGGAGCAGACAATCATCAAGGTACTGGATGACAATAAATTTGGTTCCTTCGGCACGATCGAAGCCGGTAATAAACCAAAGGTGCGTTATATGGCGGTGTTTCATGAAGGACTGGATATTTATTTGGCTACCAGCCGCAAGACGCATAAGGTAGAAGAGCTGCAGGATAATCCCCATGCTTTTTTGCTGCTCGGATATGAAGCGGGAGGCAGCAAGGATGTGCTGGAGATTGAGGCTACCGTTGCTGTCACGGAGAATGAGGATCTGCGCTCGAAGGTGTGGAGTAAAGAGCTGGAGCAATGGTTCACCGGGCCGGATGATCCTGATTATGTGATCCTGAGGCTTACGCCAACCCGGATGGAATATGCCGGTAAGGATAAACAGCATGGGGTCTGGGAATCGACTGCTGGAGCTGTCGGCAAGTAGCGTATTTCCGTTCTTTAGTTATAATGGCTTTCCTAATAAAAGCTATCCGAGACCCTATGAGGTGTACGGATGGCTTTTTCTCCTATTTATCGCTGAAATGATGCCGTCTTCTAGAAGGAGCGGCGAAGTCGTTTCTACTTGTGCTATAATGATCCCACCATTTTCTGAACCATTGAGCTGGGGGGATCTTATGAGCTGTAAGGATTGTTTTGCTATTGAACCTGTGGAAGATCAAGGTGAATTAAGAATACGCCCCTATTCCATCTCTCTTGCTAATGCTATAAAGGCTGCGGGTTATGATATAGCGGGAGTTAAGAGTATGGGTATTATTCCTTATACATCGCTAGAGGAACTTATGCGCTTGTTGAAATTGCTAGGTGAATTGCAGCAACTGTTAACGGTGTCCTTGGCTCTTTACATTACGGGTAAAAAGGGTGTCGGTCTTCACGAACGCTGGTTATCTTTGCAGCAGCTTGAGATTAGATTCTCCCATGATAATTTGATAAATATTATTTCCAATCATGATTTCTGCAGCTATTTACAGCCCATTGTAAACGTTACCGAAGAGATCGTAGGTTTCGAGTTTCTGCTGCGGCCGCTGCAGAACGGAAGTTATTTTCAGCCCTATGAGCTGTTTGAGATTGCCCGTCAGACGGGATTTCATAGTTTCCTGGACCGGGCGGCGCGAGTTTCAGCCATTGAGAGCAGCGCGAAGCTTTTACCGAAGGGAATCAAACGATTTATAAATTTTTTGCCCTCATCGATTTATAATCCGCAATATTGTCTAACCCATACCTTTGAGGCGATAGACAGGTTGAACCAAGACCCGAAGGATTTCGTATTTGAGGTTGTTGAAACGGAAAATATAGCGAATATTGCCCACCTGCACACAATTTTTGCCGAGTACCGGCGTCAGGGGATGCATGTTGCGCTTGATGATGTAGGTACGGGTTATTCAACGGTAGAGTTAATGTGCAGCCTGAAACCGGATTATGTAAAAATAGACCGTGAATTAATCAGTAACTGCGATGAAGACGCTGTGAAGCAAAGTACGATCCTGGATATTATGAGCCGAGCGGCTGAATTTGGTGCCAAAGTGCTGGCTGAAGGCATCGAGCGACGGGAAGAATTTCTTTTTTGCCGCGATATAGGTATAGATTTGGCGCAAGGCTATCTCTTTGGAAAGCCGGAAGAATTGCCACCCGCTCATTTTATTTACAGTGTTTGATAAAATATGCAGACAATCGCATCCCCAGCACCAGCTTGATATCCGCTGCTTCCGGGGATTTTTAATTTATATATAGTGGGAAAGGATTGACGTTAAATGAGTGTTGCGCTGCTATATATTGAGGATGACCGGGAGATCGGCCATGTTGTATCCAGTGATCTGCGTGAGCGTGAGTATGGGGTTCGTTGGCTGCAAAGCGGGGAGGGAGCTTTAGAAGCGGCAGCAGACTGCCAGTTGGTTATTCTCGATGTTATGCTGCCTGGACTGGACGGATTCACCGTTGGACAACGGCTGAAGCGGGCCTATCCCCAGATTCCAATCCTAATGCTCTCTGCTCGGACCTCCATTGATGACAAGCTGCAGGGATTGGAGTTCGCCGATGATTATTTGACGAAGCCCTTTCATCCGGATGAACTGGCTGCCCGTATCGAGGTCTTGTTGAGACGGGCAGGCACAGCTGTTTCTGAACCGCTCACTCTGAAGCATCTTATTGTATACGAGAGTGATAACCGGGTGGTCCAGGCTGATACTGGACAGGAAATTAGGCTTACTGGCAAGCAGCACCAGATCTTCTCCTATTTGCTGCGCCATCTCGGTCAGATTATGACCAAAGAGCAGATTTACGAAGCGGTCTGGGGCGAAGCCTATATGGAAGGGGATAAGACGCTGATGGTCCATATTCGTTATTTACGCGAAAAGCTGGAGCTTGACCCTGCGGTGCCACAGATTATCGAAACTGTGCGTGGAATTGGGTACCGGGTAAGGGCATGAGGAGGACAGAACGTTTCTCAAAGCTGCGGAGTTCTCTGCTATCACGTTATTTGTTGATTATTATAGCTGCGTTGCTGTTCCTTCCGGTAGTATTGCCCTTAACCATTATTGCATATGGTTTGTTCAACCGAATGGATGCAGAGGAGCAACCAAAGGATGCAGTACTCTATTCCAATATTAAGAAGCTGGAGAAGTTGTGGCATAATGAAGCGCTGCTGCTGCAAGGTGCTTCACCGGAGGTTATCGATCAACGGCTGCATGAACTGAGCGGGAAGTATAGCAGGGCAACCATGTTCTGGGTAGATGGTCAAGGGATGACTCGACTAACGCTTAGGCCTGCTAAGTCAGTTCAGGAAGTAGAGGAAGTTGGAGGCCCCTTACCGGTGCACTGGACGACGGCCACGGCGATTGCTTTTATGAAACAGAGTATGAAACGTGAGCCTTTGACCATCGTCGCTTTTGTGGGTGACACAGCCGAGTCCGGGGAAGGTTTCATGGTTATGCAGATCCCCGAGTCTGTATTGAACGTTGTCTTGGGGAAGAGCATCAGCATATGGTATGGCCTGGTGTTATTGGTGCTGTTTATTGCCTTTGCAGTAGTCTCTTGGCTTTTTTTTATTGGCATACGCAAACGTCTGCTGCGTCTCCAAACGGCGATGACCATCACCGGTCCGGATGGAATGCCGGGGGCGATTGCTTCGGGCAAGCCGGATGAAATCGGCCGCTTGGAGGAGGCTTTTAATACGATGGTGGCAGAGCTTGCCAGCAGCCGTAGAAGAGAGTCGGAAGAAGAGGACTTGCGCAAGCAGCTTGTATCCGATTTGTCTCATGATCTTCGTACGCCGCTAACCATCATCCGCAGCCACTTACATGTGTTGACCAAGGAGAAGATAACGTCGCAAGGTCAAGAGTCCCTGAAGCTGATGGATGAGCGTATTGCGGATCTTGGTGTGCTGATTGAGAATCTGCTGTCATATAACCTGCTGAATAGTGGACGGGTGATTCTGAATCGCGAGCGCAAAGATATTCTCAGGCTACTTCGGGAAAGTGCCGCAGCCTGGTATCCTCTATGGGAGAAGGAAGGCTTTAAGGTCGATATTGACCTTGAAACCAAACCGCTGTACTGGAGTGTCGATGTGGTCTGGTTCCGGCGTATTCTAGATAATCTGTATCAGAATATCGTACGGCACGCACGCAGTGGTTGTTATGTGAAGATTTCCACCGAAGTTCGTGCAGGGTTACGCGTCATTATGATCACCGATCATGGACAGGGTCTGGGAAGTGATTCTACATCCAAGGGTGCAGGCCTCGGGCTTACTATCGTGGATTTGCTGCTTAAAGCTATGGAGCTGGATTGGACGATGGAAAGTACACAGCAAGGCACCTCGATAGTGCTCTTTAATCCACATCAGGAAATTTAAACAAAACTTAAACTTCGTGCAACTTTGGTTTTAACCTTGGAGCGTTATGCTGAATACCGAGGTGAAGAACATGAAGAATACGGTTATAGAAACCAAGGATTTGTGGAAGAAATACCGTGGCCGGGCTGCGGTGGAGAATTTGAATTTGAATATTAGCAAGGGAGAAATCTATGGTTTTCTGGGGCCGAACGGAGCGGGTAAGACCACAACGATCCGTATGCTGCTCGGACTAATTACGCCTACATCGGGCAGTGTTGAAATATTCGGCCGGGATCTGCGTAAGAATAAGCTGCAAATCTTGCGCAAGATAGGATCACTGGTGGAGTCGCCGTCCTATTACGGCCATCTGAGCGCTGTAGACAATCTAGAGGTTATTCGCCGAATTCTTGGGGTATCCAAGCAGCGAATTGCCGAAGTGCTGGATATTGTCTCCTTAACAGGTGAAGAGAGGCGAGCAGTCAAGGGCTTCTCACTGGGTATGAAGCAGCGTTTAGGCATAGCTGCAGCACTATTAGGCAGTCCGGAGCTGTTAATTCTCGATGAGCCAACGAATGGCCTGGATCCTTCAGGCATTCAGGAAATTCGCAGCCTGATTAAGCGGTTGCCGCTGGAACAGGGAATTACTGTTCTTGTATCCAGTCACCTGCTAAGTGAGATTGAACAAATGGCGGATACCGTAGGGATAATCCGGCAAGGGCAACTGATCTATCAGGACACGATCACTAATCTACAGCAGCAGGCAGCAGGGGAAATGCGGCTGCATGTATCTGATCCGACAATGGCTTTAGATTTGGCCGGACATTGTGGCTATGATGGAGCACTTCGGGAAGACAAGCTGATCTTCTCCCGCATGGACGATGCCAGAGTAGCACTGCTGGTGAGGGAATTGGTCGAGAATGGCCACTCTATTTACCGAGTGGAGGAGCATAGACAATCGCTTGAGGATTTCTTCCTGCAGGTTATTGGGGGAGGGGAAGCATGATGGTCTGGCGGGCGCTGTCAGCGGACTGGATGAAGATTCGCGGCCGGGGACTATGGTTCCTAGTCTTTCTCGGTCCGCTTGGATTAGTCGCTATGCAGGGACTTAACTTTGGACTTCGTTATGATTATCTAACCAAGCAGTATAGTGCTGATTTATGGGGCGGTCTGCTGAGTAATCTGTCTGACTTTGTGCCAGTAGCTCTCTATTTGGGCGGTACGCTAGTCTGCTCACTAATAGCAAATATCGAGCATCAGACGAGCTCTTGGAAGCAGCTTCTGGCCCTGCCCATCTCCCGCACATCCGTATTTATGGCTAAGCTGCTGCTCTGTCTATTGCTTGTAGCTTTCTCTTGTCTGCTGCTCTCCGCAGGCGCAGTGGGCCTTGGATTGGCCTTGGGCTTTAAGCATGAGCTTATTCCGTACGCAGATGTGTTTCGGATCGGCTTGCTGTCTTATCTGGCAGCACTCCCGGTCATTGTCCTGCAGCTGTGGCTTTCCATATCCTTCCGCAATCAGACATTTCCGGTTGCGCTGGGGCTGACGCTATCGCTCACTTCATTGTTTGCCATGTTCCTCGCGGAATGGGTTCCCTTATCTTGGCCGTATCTGGCTTGGGGAACTCCGCATCATATACTATACAGCAGTGCAGGCTTACTGCTAGGCCTCTTGGTGCTGCTGCCGGGTATTGTACACTTCGCACGAAAGGATGTGGAATGAATATGGGTTCCTTTTGGCGAATATGCGCCTCTGAACGGTTGAAGATGTCCAAGTCGTACATTTGGTTGCTTGTGATCTTAAGTCCGGCAATTGCTATACTGCCTGGTGCGCTATCCTTTCGGGATGGGGAAGAGGTCACTTGGGAGCTGCTGCTCTCTGTCATGTCTGTGATTCACGGCTTGCTGTTTCTGCCAGTACTCTCGGGTATTTTCGCAGCGCTGATCTGTCGGTATGAGCATCAAGATGGAGGGTGGAAACTGCTGCTTTCCCTTCCTGTAACAAGGGCGAAGGTCTATTTATCGAAATATGTAATGATCATCGTTTTGTTGGGAGTGGTACAGTTACTGTTTCTCGTGTGCTTGCTCGGAATGGGTTGGATTCGCGAAGCCACCACTCCGGTACCCTGGTCGCTCCTGCTGCGCAGCGTATTTGGCGGCTGGATTGCCTGTCTGCCTCTAGCTGCCTTGCAACTGGCCGTATCTCAAGGCTGGAGCAGCTTTGGCGCGCCGCTGGCACTGAATGTGAGCTTTACGATACCCAATATCCTAATCGCAAATTCCGCAACATATGGGCCTTATTATCCCTGGGTACAGCCCGCGTTAGCTATGACGCCTAATGGACAAGACAGATTTGGGGCTTTCAATTTACCTCTAGATAGTTTGATGATCGTGGTGCTCGGCAGTCTGATTGTATTTCTGGCGGCAGGTCTATTCTCCTTCTGGCGCAAGGCGGTGTAAGCTGTAGTGGTCTATGTTTAAGTGATAATCCCTCTCCATGGACATTCGGAGTAGTTCTTTCTATAATTAAAGAACATGATGTTTATGGCAGCCGGTTGAGCCGGATTAGCCTATAGGGGAGGGCTTAGAGCATGGAGCCAGCAGCACTAGAAGAATGTGATGAGACATGCAAGGGTTCGGAGCTTGAACCAGAATCTATTTCGTTGATCCTGCCTGAACGGGAGACAACGGATAAAATGGCTGAGATGTTCAAAGCATTGGGTGATCCGACAAGAGTGCGGCTCATCTACGCTCTATCCCAACGAGAGTTATGCGTACACGATTTGTCTACGATCCTGGATATGGGTCAATCCGCAGTATCTCATCAGCTCCGCTATTTGCGGAATCTGCGGATTGTGAAGCGCCGCAAAGAAGGGAAGACCGTGTATTACTCGTTAAATGATGCGCATGTAGAGCAGATCTTTTTGCAGACGCATGAGCATATCCGCCACGAGTAGCTTAGCAGCAAACCGACTTAGCTGTAACCTAATAAGACAGGACAGAGAGCGCCCGCGGGGCGTTCTTTTTTTGCGGAATATAAGAATTTATATTTTCCACACGATCACTAATCGACTTAAAGTCATCATCAGTGCTTGACCCTAACCTAAATAGTTAAAACGCGTAGTAGAGCCACTTTCAACGGATATGACAGAGGTCAACACATCGAAATAGAGGGAATTTCTCCTCCTAATTATGCTATATTCAGGTTATTTTAGAGATTAGAGGGAAATTACCCCTTTAAATTTATCCATATGGGCTTAAATGAGTAACTTTTTAAGAATTAGAGGGAGTTATTCCCTCTAATTCCTAAAAAGTGAGGTTTTTAACGAATTTAGAGGGAGAAATTCCCTTTATCATAAAAGTAAGGGCCCATTTATCCTTATATTTTTACGAGAAACGTCTGTCGTCAGTATAGGATGGCGAAGCCGTTTCTTCTTGATTTATATGTTTTTGGGTAAGCCAAGCTTACCCTTATTTGTTTTGCATGCCCAGAGGCAGGTATCTCCTGCTGAGTCTCGGGCATATTGACAAAGGCCAAGGAAACTGAGCAGAACTTGGGACAATAGTGAAGAACGCTCCGGCGCAAAGGGAACGGCATGGGTTGAACGATAAATCAAATGAATATATTTTTATATCATGATAGTATTCGAAATGTATTAAATATAATACAGAAAGGAAAAAAGAAGATATGGAAATTAAAGTCGAATCTCTTCCAAAATATCGTATCGCCTATGTGCGACAAGTGGGTCCATATGGACCTGGAAACATTCAAGCGATGGAAAAGTTGAAAAAATGGGCTGAGGAAAAAAATCTACTAGATGAATCTGCAATAATACTCGGAATTTCGCAAGACAACCCAGAAACGACACTTCCTAAAAACTGTCGATATGATGCTTGTATTGTCATTTCAAACGATTATCAAATGGATAATTCAATTTGTGAAAGTCAACTTTCTGCTGGTGAATATGTTATTTACAAAGTTAAACATACTGCGAAGGATATCCAAAAAGCGTGGCCCGAAATTTTTTCGTATTTACAAAAGAGTAGATATCAAATTGACAACAAACCGATTTTTGAAAGATACACTACTGATATGATTCACAACGATTTTTGCGAAATATGTGTAGCTGTAAAACCAATCTAGGTTGATGTCATCTGGCAGATCTCCTTGATTGAAGATAGCTTACAATTAAAAAGAGGATGAACTCAAAAAAAGTTCACCCTCTCAATGTGGAATTTTTCTGCTGATTTCATAAATTCAGGATCATTTTTTGGAGCAAACATTTCCACAAGATTTTGCCATTGCTTAGCTAAACTTTGAACTTCTTTGTTTGTTGCGGGAATACCTTGTTGCATGTAGTTGCGTATCTTCTCATAGAGCCGATTTGAACTTTTGCTCTGCTTTATTCAGGGTTTCTACATCGGTACTTTCATACTGCTTTTTCATTTGGTCTAACTGCTCTTCTTGAAGTATTTTGCTTGATTCGTTTCGGAATAATACGGATACATTCTCCAACTCATTTAAAAGATTTTGTTGAACAAGAATGTCTTCTTTTAATCGTGTTATTTGAATGGACACTTCTAGGAGAAAATAATCCAATCTGATCAAAATATCGCAAAGTTCTTACTGTTAAACCTGTTATCTTCGCAAGCTCCCCAACTTTTCACTGTCGTTTCATAATCATTTCCTTCTTTTGCGTTAACTTTTTACCGGTAAATTAACTATAGTTCATTACGCTACGTAAGGTTCAAGTCTAAAAAAAGTTTTTTTTGATGTCCTGTGTTCCTATCCTTTGGTATTAACTAGCTTGATCTATGTGGGAGGACACGTATGGTTTCTTGAAGGACATGGCCAACCAAACGGTTTGCACGGCCAGCACACCCAATATAAACAGATCGTATCCGATGAAGGCGCTAGAGTTGTCATTTCCTACAAATTGAATCAGGTTATGTGCGAAGTGGAAGAGAATCAACGGGACGATATTATCGTTCTTCACCATCAGCAGCGCTAACACAGCACCAAGCAGCAGGGCATATACGACTTGAAGAATTGTCTGAGCGGTATCCTGACCGGACATCGCATTCAGCACATGTGTGACCGAGAATAGAATAGTAGAAGTCACAACCGCGGGTTTGACCCCTTTTGCCAACAAGGTCTTCAGAATTAATCCCCGATAGATACTTTCCTCCACAAACCCGACGAGCAGTGTGAAAAAGATAAAGAACAGCACCTCAGACACGCTGATCGTGCGGAAGCCCTTAAGCGAAATAGTGATCAGAACGAGAATTAGTGGGGCATAATAGATCCAGTTGCCTGCAGGAATGCTGCCAAGTGATTTGAAGCCGAAATAGCTCCATTTCTGCTTGACGGTAAAGTAGACAATTAACACGAGCGCAATGGGTATAAAAGAGATCAATACGGGTGCAGTGTAGCTTAATTCTTGCAGTGTAGCGTAAGTTCCGGCGGCAGCTACGGCCAAGAGCAGCAGCAGCTCAATGATAACAACGGTTAATACAGGGCGTTTCTGTGAAAAAGAACTTTTATGGCGGGGCTTCGACATACTGTAGATCCTTCCTCTCTTAAATAGCATTCTTTCTACCAGTATGCCCAAATTAATAGATTCTAACAGTAAAGCGGTTGATTTAGACTTTTAGATCCCTATGCTGTAATTGGGAATTCTCAACTTGTATGGTGGAATGCTGAATATTGAACTTTTCCTCCATAAGCGTAACGGCCTGCTGCAGGACGGTCTGAGGGTCCATGTCGTCTTTAATAAGCAGGTGGCAGCTAAGAGAATCGAGTCCTGAAGTGATGGTCCAGATATGCAAATCATGAACATCGATCACGCCATCAATGTGCATTAACGTATCTTTGACTTGATCGGTATTAACAGCACTCGGAGTTCCTTCCATGAGGATATGAAAAGCCTGTTTAATGACTCCCCAAGCTCCCTTTAAGATAAGCAGCGCGACCAAAACACTAATGAGCGGATCCGCAGCATACCAAGAGAATAGACTCATGATCAGTCCGGCAATAATAGCGCCAACCGAACCTAAGGCATCACTCAAAATATGCAGATAGGCGCTGCGTATATTAAGGTTCTCTTTTACATCACTTTTTCGCATTAACATCCAGGCGCTGACGAGGTTGGCAAGCAGTCCAACTGAAGCGATGATCATCATGGAGCCGCTGGCAACTGTAGGTGGTGCAAAGAAACGATGAAAAGCCTCCCACATAATAAATCCGGCAATAACAAACAAAGTGACACCGTTAAATAATGCGGCCATAACCTCAAATCTATAAAATCCGTAGGAATTCTTCAGGGAAGGCGGCTTTACTGCGAATATCATCGCAACAAGACTGAGCGCAAGCGAAGCAGTATCACTGAGCATATGACCAGAATCAGAGAGTAGGGCCAAACTATTGGTAAATAGACCTCCGAAAAATTCGAGAAACATAATGCCGCCGGTGATAAGTAAAGCGATAAGTAAGCCCTTTTTATTGTTGGGCGCATGGGAGTGACCAGAATGGCTATGACCATGATGATCGTGATTATGATCATGTTCATTGTGCGGCTGGGCTTGCGATTGGCTCGCTTGATTATGCTGATGATTGTTCATAATATGTACCCCTCTTTTTATATATGAATAAGTGATCATATGTTAATAATAACTAGCATGAAGTGAAATATCAAGACACCAGAGCAAAGAAATTTGTAGCTCGAGGGTTCTACATCATAATCAGTACTTCACCACTGGGGATGGTTTTATAACGGTATGTTTGTTTAATAATTGCTTATAGCTATATTGTTGTATGAAATACAGAATTCCATGCGGGCAGAAGGCACTGCAGCGGAAAAAGGTGGCAGTTCACTTAACAATGCATTGACACTCCGAAACTTAAGGGAATATAATATGGTTAAAGATAACATATGAATAAGTGCTCATATATAGATTAGCCGGAGGAGCTGAGTCATTTGAATATGATCCAAGGCAGTGTGAAGCGTCAATGGACACTAGAAGGTCTGCATTGTGCCAACTGTGCCATGAAGATTGAAGACAAAGTGAAAAAGATTGAGGGAGTGTCCGCTTGTTCTGTTAATTTCGCCATGAAGACGTTAACGATGGAGACAGAAGAAGCGTATATGGAATCAGCCTTGTTGGAGGCAGAGAGAACGGTTAAGGCACTGGAACCCAATGTAAAGCTGCAGGAAATTATAGCTAAGGGTAAGCAGAATTCGTCACTTAACGGCAATCACGGACACGTAGAGGGACATGAACATGGACAACCTGAGGCTGGTGGACACAGTCATACTCATGAGCACTCAGATACTGATTCCGATGCTCACGGTCACAGTCATGAGCATGGGGAAGGAAACACCCGCCGCATCCTGCTGCGACTGGGGGGCGGAGGTATTCTGGCTGCTGCCGGAATGCTATTGCAGGTTAGCGGATTACTAGAGCTACTGATCTTTCTGGCCGCTTACCTTATTGTAGGCGGTGAAGTAGTCTGGCGGGCCGCTCGGAATATCATTCGGGGTCAGGTGTTTGATGAGAATTTCCTGATGGCGGTAGCGACTATCGGTGCTTTTGCGATTGGTGAATATCCTGAAGGTGTTGCCGTGATGCTCTTTTACCAGATAGGAGAGCTGTTCCAGGGACTGGCGGTTAACAAATCTCGCAGATCAATCACGGCACTGATGGATATCCGCCCTGAATTTGCCTTTCTTAAGATTGGGGAAGAATTGAAGCGGGTCTCACCGGAGGACGTAAGCATCGGAGATATTATCGTTGTTAAACCTGGTGAGAAGGTGCCGCTTGACGGAACCATTCTGCAGGGCAGTGCCATGATGGATACTTCGGCGCTTACTGGTGAATCCGTGCCGCGTTCGGCGGGACCAGGCAGTGCAGTATTAAGCGGATTCATCAACCGCAACGGTGTGATCACCATGGAAGTCACTCAAACTTTTGGCCAATCGGCCGTCTCCAAAATATTGGAGCTGGTACAGAACGCTTCCAGCAATAAAGCGAAGACAGAGAACTTCATTACCAAGTTCGCACGGGCCTACACGCCTGTGGTAGTCATCACAGCTTTGCTACTAGCTACGCTTCCGCCACTATTTATTAGTGGGGCTACGTTCACGGATTGGATTTACCGTGCACTGGTATTTCTCGTGATCTCCTGTCCTTGTGCACTGGTGGTTTCGATCCCGCTCGGGTTCTTCGGAGGCATCGGCGCTGCTTCCAAGAGCGGCATTCTCATCAAAGGAAGCAACTTTCTGGAGGCGTTGAATGATGTGAAAGTTGTAGTCTTCGATAAGACGGGGACGCTGACTAAAGGTCAGTTTAATGTAACGGGTATTTATCCAGTAGAAGGTAAGTCAGAGAGCGAACTGCTGCGGGTTGCCGCCTATGCGGAGAGCCATTCCAATCATCCGATTGCCGAGTCGATTCGTGCGGCTTACGGTGAGAATATTGCTAAAGAAGGAATTTTGGACTATAACGAAATTTCTGGTCATGGGATTGCGGTTACGGTGGAAGGTAAAGCTGTACTCGCTGGGAATGCACGGCTGATGGAACGGGAGGGTATCTCCTATAAAGTGCCGGAGCAGAGTGGAACGGTGGTTCATATAGCCATTGATAAGCAGTACGGAGGTTATCTGGTGATCGCCGATGAGGTGAAGGACGATTCACTCCGGGCCATTCAGGCACTTAAAGCGCTGGGTATTCGCAGAACGGTCATGCTGACAGGGGACGCAGCGTCGGTGGCGGAAGCGGTAGGGAAGCAGCTGGGGGTAGATGAAGTTCATGCAGAGCTTCTGCCACAGCATAAAGTGGAGGCCATCGAAAGACTGGACGGACAGAAATCAGCTAAGGAAAAGATTGTTTTTGTAGGAGACGGCATTAATGATACCCCTGTACTGGCGAGAGCTGACATCGGGATTGCCATGGGTGGACTGGGGTCAGATGCTGCTATTGAGGCAGCGGACATTGTAATTATGACCGATGAGCCGTCTAAGATAGCTGTTGCGATTGGGATTGCCAAGCGTACACGTGCCATCGTCTGGCAGAATATTATATTTGCACTAGGGGTTAAAGTTGTCTTTCTAGTTCTGGGTGCGTTTGGAATTGCCACCATGTGGGAGGCCGTCTTCTCGGATGTGGGTGTAACAATACTGGCGGTGCTTAATAGCGTTCGGGCTTTAAAGGTACTGAAATAAGCTTGAAGAGGGTCTATTCCTTATTATCATCAATATGCAATTTCTGTCGATATAAGTCTTTGGAATCCCATTTATTGGGTCTAAAGGCTTATTTTTCGTTTATAAAGCAAAAGAATTTGTCTATTTCTGCCGATATATGATTATGTATTTACAGCATATGTAAATGGAAACCATTTATTGTAGGAGGATTAAGGGATGAGTGGAAACGTTTGGGGAAAAATGAAAATGAATGTAAGGAAAAGAAAGGCGGCATCCATTCGAACAAAATGGTCACTTGTAATTCTTGCTATTGCCATTGTTCCCTTGCTCGCAGCTACGTTATTTCTATTGAATTTCTTCGGAGGTGTTACACGAGATGATACGGAGCAGTTGACGCAGAAAATCTTGGAGATGAACACCACGCGAATTGACGAATGGCTGCAGACGAAAACCTCCGCGGTAGAGGAGCTTGTTGCTCAGCATAAGGAATTTGATACGGATAAGCTTGCGAGTATCTTTCCCGTGATTAAAGTGCTGGATGACAGTGATACCCAATCTGAAGGCTACAGTGTCATCAATAGGAGCGGCCTTTTAAGCAATATGATTAAGATGACGGCTGACAGCAGTAAGGCTGATTATTTTCTAAAAGCCAAAGAAACGCATAAACCTGTAGTTGCAGGTATGACGTATCTGGAGCCACTCAAAAAATACATAATCCCGATCATCGTTCCGATGGTTGACCAAGACGATCAATTTGCCGGAGGCATAGCCTTTTCGGTAACTCCCGACATTCTGACAGACATGAGCAAGAGCATCCATATAGCTGAAACCGGATATGGATATGTGATCTCAGGCGCGGGCGAATATTATACATCGTCCGATCCGTTGCGGATTGGCAAAAAGCTTGCAGATTATGCCAAGGAAGCTGCCATGAAGCAGGCTGTCACAAACATTCTGAGCCAGGAAAGCGGCTCCCAAACTTATAAGGGTGAAGACGGGCAGGAAGTTATAACCTATTTTAAGACGATTGCCGGGACGGATTGGAAGCTTCTTATAACAGTACCCAAGAGCGAGATTACGGCAAAGGTTACTTCCGCTCAAAGAGTAGTCATCCTCTTTCTACTGGGTATTATAGTGCTAATCGTCCTTATCTCCCTTTATCTTACCCATCGTATTGTTAAGCCTATTGTTGCCATCTCAACCGTTATGAAGAAGGTAACCGAGGGCAGATTAAGCGAAAGGGTAGTGGTCCATTCGGAGGATGAGATTGGCCAGATGAGCCACAATATCAATGATATGATTGAGTCTTTATCCGCTATTGTCAGCAAGATAGATACAGCCGTGGTGCAGGTCGCAGCTTCGTCGGAAGGGCTGCTGGAGTCGGCGCAATTATCTTCTAATACCTCAGCAGAGATTGCCACAGTTGTTCAAGAGGTAGCGCAGGGGATGGAAGATCAGTTTAAAGGTTCTGAGCAATCCGCCAGAGCGACGGAAGAGATGGCCATTGGTTTGCAGAGAATTGCGGAATCATCCGTGGCTGTATCTGATCAGGCGGAGATAGTCAACTCCGAGGTACATGCCGGTTATCTCGAAATTCAATCTACGCTGCAGCAAATGACGATTATCATCACCGCAGCCAACCAAACAGCGGAATTAATCGGAGCGTTAACGGAGCAATCCGTACAGGTTGGGCAAATTGTAGATGTCATTTCGGAGATTGCTAACCAGACGGGATTGCTGTCCTTGAATGCTTCGATTGAAGCCGCCCGGGCGGGCGAGCATGGTCGGGGCTTTGGAGTAGTGGCGAATGAAGTGAAGAAGCTGGCTGAACGGACGAATATCTCTGTAATCAATATTGTGGAGCTAATCGCACGAATTCAATCTTCAACGACTAGCGCAGGCCAGTCCATGAAGAAAAGTATTGTTGAAATTGACGCGGGCATGCATAAAATGAAGAATGTAGGTGCTGCTTTCGAGCATATCCGCTCTTCTATCCATGAGGTTTCCTTACAGATTCAAGAAGTGTCAGCTATCAACGAGGAAATGTCTGCAGGGACAGAAGAAATAACAGCTTCTGTTACCGATATGTTGACTATCGCCAAGGATTCGGCTGAGAATGCCCAAGCGGTAGCCTACGCTTCCACGGAGCAGACAGAAATTATGAAGAACATTGTATCCTCGGCAGATTCATTGAATCATATGATGTCTGAGCTGAAGGACGAGATTGAGAAGTTCAGACAATAATCTATCTAAGCTCAAAAAACCTCCGGTTCTGCACAATAGCGTGCAGGAACGGAGGTTTTTGCTGATTAAATATAAGAATTTATATGTTGCACACGATAACTTATCCTTATATTTCTCGAAGAAACGGATGCCACCCCTAAAAGGACGGCGAAGCCGTTTCTTCTTGTTAAGGAGTTATATTCTATTCAATCCTCCAGATGTAGGCTCTCAATGCCAGTGCGGATGATGCTGCAGGAAGCGTTGAATTTCTCGAATTCTTCACTGCTTAAATTCAGTTCTAGCAGTTCCTTGATTCCGTCGCGTCCAATAATAGCGGGCACCCCAGCACATACCTCACTTAGTCCATACTCGCCATCAAGAATGGCTGAGACTGCAATGATCTTATGCTCGTCATTGAGGATAGAACGGGTGATATAGGCCAGTGCACTGCCAATGCCGAAATGCGTAGAACCCTTGCGTGTAAAGATCTCCCACCCGGCATCCTTCGTCTTGCGGGCAATATCCTCCAGATCCAGATGGCTGAAGCGCTCGCGGTGCTGCTCCATAATCTGCAGAATCGGTTTACCACCGATCGTTACATGAGACCAAGCCACAAACTGCGATTCACCGTGCTCTCCGAGCGCGTAGCCGTTAACGCTGCGGGGATCAATGGAGAACACATCAGACAGTAATGTCTTTAGGCGTGAGGAGTCGATAGAGGTGCCTGTGCCGATAATTCGGTGACGGGGCAGTCCAGATATTTTCCATACCATATAGGTGACAATATCGACCGGGTTAGCGGCGATTACAAAGATCCCGTCAAAGCCGCCAGCCATAATGTTGGTTATAATTTCTGTGGTAATCACTGCAGCGTCATCCAGAACATCAAGCCGTGTCTGGCCTGGCTTGGGATTTGCACCTGCGGTCAGGATCACAACATCCATGCCAGCGCAATCATTAGAGGTGCCAGCATATACCTTCGTCCGGGTGCCTGTGAAATCCATGCAGTGCGAGAGGTCAAGCGCTTGTGCCATGGCCCGGTCATACGTGCGGTCGATCATCATGATCTCGTCGCAAATAGCCTGATTAACCATGGAATAGGCACAGCTGGAACCGACCATTCCGGAGCCGACTATCGCCACTTTTCTTGATTTACTTTTCAATTGCCTGTCCCCACTCTCTAAAAGTTATACAAAACCTCACGCAACATGTCTATGCTGTTCTCAGCAAAGCCTGTTTTGGGAGCTTGACGTTAAGTATGCTTATATTCTAACGTATCCGGTCGTAAGTTACCTGACATCGCTTCGAAAAACTGTAACCTTTAAGGATGGAGAAGGATTATCTGTCCGTTCTAAGGAATGGCGCAGTACTGGTGAAGACATTGTATGTAGCAGTAGAACTAAATATGCGTGGCGAATGAATACGGAAGCTAGCCGGTGGCTGCATGAAGAGCCATCGGCTAGGGGGTCTGGGTCAACTCGTTCACAGAAAATTTATACCCGTGGCTCAGGAAGACGAGTCTCCGGCGGAGCCAGCACGTTATAACGTTTATACATGAACAGTCTCCAGTGGACAATCATGCCGAAGGCCAGAATGAAGAAGAGTCCACCGGACTGCGGAACGGAAACATACTGATTGATAAATTCATGTAGCAGTGTGCGGACTAGAAGCAGCCCGAGCAGAATAAAGGCGAAGCTCTTGGAGCGCTGGGCGAAGATCTGCCCGTCTCGTTGCTCAAAGATAGTACTGCGAATTAGAGGATACGCAAAGATGAACCAGCCGGTCAAGAAGGCGATTGCCGCCCACCATAGGGGAAACCTTACTTCAGGTACGACGAACATGGCAAAGCCAGTCGACATGCCGAGTGGGGGAATCCATATCTTACGGATGGTAACCGGACGGGAGCTTGCTTTTAGACGAATAACAATAACCATCAGCGCCATGAACACGGCCCCCAAAGTGGAGCCAATATGTAGAAGCGAGGGGTTTATATTGCCCATGTTTCACAACCTCTCTGTGATTTGAGTCACTAGCTTCATTATTATAACAGAAACACGATGGCAAAACATTGAACGAGTAGCGGACAGCTCTTGAATGGTAATCACATATAAGAAGCCCGTCAGAGCATACTCTGACGGGCTTCTTACCATTATTATTTACAAGCTATTATAGGTATAACAGGTTTATGAACGGCTGCGTCCGCCAACAGAACGAAGAATTAGGCTGACAATAAAGATCAGCACGATAGCTCCGACCAGAGATGGGAACACGTAGAAATCACTTACTTTAGGTCCCCAGCTTCCCAGCAGCATTCCGCCAAGCCATGAGCCCAGAATACCGGCAATAATATTACCGATAACACCTCCTGGAATATCTCTGCCCATGATCAGACCCGCCAACCAGCCAATGACTCCACCAACAATCAACATCCACAAAAAACTCATTTCACTTCATCTCCTTAAGTATTGTTATCTTTGATGTTTACTATTAACCGCTTGTAGATAGTTTAAATCAGGTGTAATAAATTGGAGGCATCTTTATAGTTTGCCCAGAATGAATCATTTAAATCACTGATGTATTGCAAACGCAAACATGCTATAGTGAAAAAATGTACAGATAATGGCAATATAGATCAGCCTTTCGCTGTGCTCTGATGTATATTTTTTCGAAGCTGTAAAGGCTGCTAATTACTAAAGAAGGAGTCGCTGTCATGGAACGTTACGATGAAATGTTGTTTTATGTTGGAACCTATAAGCCTAAAGGAGAGAAGGCCCTTCTCTTATGCTCTTTGAATTTGATCTCTGGGGAGATTAGAAATCTGGCAGGAATCTCAGGTATTGAGAGTCCGTCATATTTAGCTGTAAATAGCACAAAAAGTGTATTGTACGCGGTTAGTGAGCAGGAAGAGGGTGAGATTCATGCCTTTTCCATTGATGCTCGCACCAGAGAATTATCGCCACTTGGGAGCCAACGGACTGAAGGAGGATCTCCTTGTTATGTTTCTATCAGCCCGAAGGATGATTTCATATTCGTCTCCAATTATATGGGGGGAAATGTCAATGTATTCCCTCTGAATGGTGATGGCTCACTTCAAGTCATGTCTGACCAGGTTAGACATCAGGGCTCGGGGCTTCGCCAAGACCGCCAAGAGGCGCCGCATCCCCATTCCGTTATTCCGGACAGCAGCGGTGGGCGTATACTCGTCTGTGATCTGGGTCTAGATCAAATTGTGCTCTACCAGACTGAAGAAGGCAAACTGATTAAGCACCATGAGGTGAACCTGCCACCTGGTTCAGGGCCACGCCATCTCGCTGTTCACCCTTCGGGACAATGGGTATATCTAATCAATGAGCTGAATAGTACAGTCACTGTATTTGAAAGCGATGAGCAGCTTGGAGCACTGGGAATATTGCAGCAGATCAACACGCTTCCAGAATCCTATAGTGCGGGTAGCAATGATACTGCCGCCGACATTCATATTTCACCGTGCGGACGGTTTCTGTATGCTTCCAACCGGGGACATGATAGCATTGTCCTGTTTCATATTCATGCTTCCACTGGTTTGCTTGAGGTAGCGGACTGGCAGAAATCAGGTGGACGTACGCCGCGAAACTTCGCTATCATTGGGGGGGTCCTGCTTGCCGCTAACCAGAATAGCGGTAATATCACCTCGTTTACTATCGATGCTGACACAGGCAGATTGATTCCTACAGGCAATATACTGGAGATAGCTTCGCCGGTCTGCATTACGGCGGTATGAGGACAGAGTCAAATAATTAAGGGTATATAACAATATTAAAGGGCCTCCTCTGTTGCGGATTAGCGCGGCAGGGGAGGCCCTTTAAATATTGGCATTTTACTTTAGTGCTGTTCCGGTTCCACTAGTTCCTCTAGTATAGAATCCGATATCATCGAGCATGATCTTGTCACCTTTCTCTTTAAGATAGAAGGTGAGGGTGGTCAGCTTCTCGGGGTCTAGTGAAGGTTCTTCCTTCTGGAACTCTTCGAACGGCAATTCATAGGTTTGGAAAATCGCCTCGGAGGGATCGCCGTATTTGCCATCGCTCATCCGTTCTTCTAACCAAGGACTCCAGGTGAACTGAGTCTGCGGCAGGGGTAGAATCTGCCTTACCTCGTTCAAGGGAATTCGTGCAGAGTTCCCCTTTTCGTCTGTCAGCTCAATTTCCACATCCGGAGATAGCGGAGTTTCCTGGATATCCTCTACCCGGTCAGCGTCGTGGTTTGCCAGGGAGAAGCTTAAGCCCTCTGCACCGGCCAAGCTTAGCTCAGTGACTACCCCACTCTTAAGGGTAATGCGATAAAAGGCATCTTCACTCTCATTGGCTGTGCGCTCCAGCACGACACCGTAAGTTGCTTTGCTCTTGGATTCACGGTCCTTGGCGAGTTCCTCTGTCCAGAGTAAGCCCGTTGCTTCTGCAGTTCCATTCCCTGCCGTATTTTTGTTGCGATCCTCATCAAAGGTTACTATTGAGCGAAAACCGCCACTCTGGAAACGATTATAGTAGGTGGTCTCCGGCAGCCACTGCAGGCCACTGCGGTAATCATGGAATAAGCCCTGATATTCGTTCTTTCCATGCAGTGTAGTCTCCAGAAAGGCGGATACATAAACTTTGGCGATCTGCCTCTGGTCTTTGCCGTCCATAATCTGACTGCGGTTAAGAAACAGACCAGCAGGCAGTACCTGATCCCGAAGACCCCAATCGCTATTAAATTGGCTATGATTAGCATCGGCAATATAGAGAGAGCTCTTAAAAGCATCCGAGTTGCGTGAATAGGTTGTACGAATATATTGCCGGTCTCCGTAGAAATCATGTACATCCCCATCACGGGCACCCTGCAGTGTCAGGTAATTAACATCATTGAGTCGGGCTTGCTGACCCTCTATCGCCGTGTCTGTAGGAGCCAAAGCGATGACTGAAGTAATATGGAAGGCATCTGTTGCGGCAAGTACAGGATCACTTTTGAACCAGCGACCAGCATCTGCAGCCATAGCAACCGCCTGACCACCGCGGCTATGGCCGAGTAAAGCGGTTTGTGCGGAATCGATTTTTTGATAAAAAGGATTGCCGGATTCTTGCGAGAATGTTGCGATTTGCTCCAAATGCTTCAGGATCATCCAGGTCCGGACTTTGAAATCATTGTCTGGAATACCGGACCAGGCGGAATAGTTTAAGAAGTTCTCGTCCAGAGATACTGCAATGAAACCACGGCTTGCCAACAGCTCGCCCAGATAAGCATAACCCCCTTCAGAATAATCCTCCATTATATGATTGCCATGCACCATCAGGACAAGCGGATAAGGCCCTTCACCCTCAGGCATCCAGACCTGTGCATTTAGAGGAAGTGACTTATAGCCAAAGCCCCAGAATAAGGTCCGTAGCTCGGACCAATCCTTGATATAAGCAGAAGCATCCACTTCAGAAGAGATAAGACTTGCGCCTGTACTGTATTCTGTACGATGTAAATCCTTACCGCTGGCATAGGTGAACATATGCCAGTTATAATCACCGGGTGCACCGGGATCTGCTGCGCTTAGCGGGATAACATCTGGAGCCACTGATTTCTGCAGAGGGTTCCCTTGTCCCCCGTTTACTAGAGTTAGAGGGAACAAGGTCAGCGCTACTAGTAGAATGATTCCCGTTACCCCTCGTGCTACCTTTCCGCTATGCAGAAGACCCACCGTCAGACCGCCCAGACCTCCTAGCAGAGTCACGAGGACAGCAATGATAGCCGCTGCTTCAATCTCTAAATCAGCGTAATATAGTATTAGTAGAATTGTTCCCATATCGCTCAACAAAAAACCCGCAAATAAGCGTGGAACACGCAGTCCGGTCAATGCCAGCAGAACAGCTGCAACATTGCCGGCTATGGCCAGCACGATGGTCCCGGCACCTGCAGCCAGCAAGATGTCGGTCGCTACTCCGAATCCGGTGGGTATCCCCAGAATGGAGACCGTAAAAGCCAAAAAGCCAATCACCCAGAGACCGGAAAGTGCTGTTCTCCAAAAGGCCGTATCATACCGATACGTTTCTCTGACTCTTCGTCCCATCTCCCCCAATAGGCGCCTGTATAGCGGTGGCCTCTGCGGAGCAGGCGCAGGTCCATATGCAGGTCCATACTCTAAATCCATACCCATCATAGACTCCCCTGACATTCGCGGTAAATTTCTACTCCCCTTAAGATGTAGCAATAATATTACTTTATAGCCTCAATAACAAGAGGGTTTTACAGGAATGAGTACCCTCGTGTTTTACCATAGTGATGTCCATTAAGAAAAAAAGGTTTGACAGGGTAGAGGGGTTTCAGTATTATATTTTTATAACCTACTAAATAGGTAGGAATAATAAATAAGATGTTCTTACCGTACGAACGGAGGAACGCCCGCAATATGGCTAAGCAGACACGTGTCCAATAGGGACCGGTTTGACCTACCCTAAGTGGGCCTTCCTCCGTTCTTTTTTTATTAACCTTAACATTGTATTCACCGGGGGTATTGCTAGAGAAAATATTAAAATAACATGGGGGAGTGGTTCGAAATGAAGAAAAGGAATAAAAAAGGGCTTCTTATTGGCTTTACATTACTGTTAACGGTAGGGCTTACTGCTTGCGGCAGCAATAATAATAGCAATACAAATGCTGAAACAGATGCACCAGCAACCAATTCAGGTAACGCGGCGGCCACGGCCGAAGCGACAAAGGCACCAGCTAAAGATCCGGTAGAACTGCTTAACGTTTCCTATGATCCTACCCGCGAACTATATGAGAGCTATAACAAGGCATTTGCTGCTCATTGGGAGCAGGAGACTGGCCAGAAGGTGACCATTAAACAATCTCATGGCGGATCGGGCAAACAAAGTCGGGCTGTGTTGGATGGACTAGAGGCGGATGTGGTGACACTGGCGCTTGGTTATGACATCGACGCCTTGCAGGGAGCAGGTCTTATCAATGAAGGCTGGCAAAATAAATTTGAGCATAATAGCTCACCCTATACCTCAACTATCGTATTTCTTGTACGTAAAGGTAATCCGAAGGGCATCAAGGACTGGCCGGATCTATTAAAGGAAGGCGTAGAGGTAATTACTCCGAATCCAAAGACCTCGGGCGGTGCACGTTGGAATTACCTGGCAGCGTGGGGTTACGCGCTGGATCATAACAATAATGACGAGGCCAAGGCACAGGAGTTTGTAAAAGAATTGTTTAAGCATGTTCCTGTTCTAGATACTGGTGCACGAGGATCGACGACAACTTTTGTCGAGCGGGGAATTGGCGACGTGCTGATTGCTTGGGAGAATGAAGCTTATCTGTCGGTAGAAGAACTGGGTCCGGACAAATTTGAAATTATTAATCCTTCCGAGAGTATTCTGGCTGAGCCGCCGGTTGCTGTAGTAGATAAGGTAGTAGATAAAAGAGGAACTCGTGAGGTGTCCGAGGCTTATCTGAAATATCTCTATTCTGAAGAAGGGCAAAAAATTGCGGCTGAGAACTACTACCGTCCTACGCTGGAAAGTGTTAAAGCGCAGTACAAGGATAAGTTCCCGGATATCAAGTTATTTACGCTCGCAGAGAAGTTCGGAACATGGAAAGAAACGCAGGAGAAACACTTTAATGATGGCGGTCTCTTTGACAAGATCTATGTACCGGGCAGCTGATCGGCAAGCAAGCCGAAGGCAAGAAAGGATGAATAAGGAATGAATGTCACCACTACAACTGCAGCACGGCGCAAGGTTTTGCCTGGTTTTGGACTTACGATGGGCTTCAGCGTACTTTACTTGAGCCTCGTTGTTCTGATTCCGCTCTCCGCGCTGCTCTTTAATTCGACGGGCCTCAGTTGGGTGAAGTTCTGGGATGTAGCGACAGACGCACGGGTTCTGGCTTCCTATCGTGTCAGTTTATCTACAGCAGCGGCGGCTGCGTTTGTAGATGCGTTTCTGGGTTTACTGTTGGCCTGGGTGCTGGTGCGTTATGAGTTTCCAGGCAAAAGATTGTTCGATGCCCTGATCGATCTTCCATTTGCACTGCCGACAGCCGTTGCGGGTATCTCACTGACAGCGTTGTACTCTACCAACGGCTGGATTGGGTCTTGGCTGGAACCGCTGGGACTTAAGGTGGCGTTCACACCGCTCGGCATTACGCTCGCTCTGATGTTCATCGGCATTCCGTTTGTAGTGCGAACGGTTCAGCCCGTGCTTGAAGATCTGGACCGAGATATGGAGGAAGCTTCTGCAACTCTCGGTGCAGGCCGCTTACGGACCTTTCGTTCGGTGGTGCTGCCGGAGCTGATCCCTCCGCTGCTGACCGGATTTGCACTGGCTTTTGCCCGTGGCATCGGTGAATTTGGCTCCGTTGTATTTATCTCTGGCAACATGCCGATGCGTACGGAAATTGCTCCGCTGCTCATCATGTCAAAGCTGGAGCAATACGATTATGCCGGAGCTACAGCGGTGGCGCTGCTCCTGCTTCTGATTTCTTTTCTAATGCTGCTGGTTATTAATTCTCTTCAGCGTTGGGCTCGTAAAACATCTCGGTAAAGTGAAGTCTATGCTACAAAACTAAGCGTGTGCTTTCGAAGTAGTTTTGCGAAGAGTATCAAGAGGTCTATGCTAACAAAACTTTTAGGAGGAATACTATGGCGGGTACAGTTCCCCTCAACATATCGAGGCCGCAGAAGAGTGTGTCTTCGCCCGCGACGAGGGAATCCTCTGCTGTAAAATGGGTGCTGATTGCCGCCGCTGGCTTGGTCTTGTTCTGGCTAATTGCGCTGCCGCTGATCGTCGTACTTACGGAGTCACTGAAAAAAGGCTGGGGCGTATATGTGGCTGCGCTGACTGATCCGGATGCCGCGTCAGCACTACGGTTGACACTGCTTGTTGCAGCGATCACGGTACCACTCAACACCATTTTTGGGGTGACAGCAGCTTGGGCGGTGACCAAATTTCGGTTCCGCGGCAAAGGTTTTCTAATCACTCTGATTGACCTGCCTTTTGCTGTGTCGCCAGTCATTGGCGGACTTATCTTTGTCCTGGTGTTCGGCGCACACGGATGGTTTGGTCCCTGGCTGAGTGCCCATGATATCAAGATTGTGTTTGCACTCCCGGGAATCGTATTGGCAACACTTTTTGTGACCTTTCCTTTTGTAGCGCGCGAGCTTATACCGCTGATGGAAGATCAGGGCACACAGGAAGAGGAAGCAGCCATTACATTGGGTGCACGTGGTTGGCAGGTCCTTTTCCGGGTAACCTTACCTAATATTAAATGGGGTCTATTGTACGGTATTATTCTGTGTAATGCGCGGGCCATGGGTGAATTCGGTGCGGTGTCTGTAGTATCCGGACATATCCGTGGGGAGACGAATACCCTGCCGCTGCATGTGGAGATTTTGTATAACGAATATCAATTTTCGGCGTCTTTTGCCGTAGCTTCATTACTGTTGCTGCTGGCTTTGGTGACGATGATCATTAAAAGTTGGCTCTCACGCAAAAATGCTCATTGACAGCACTTTTGATTCCGTGCTAAGTTAATTCGTAGTATACAGCTGGGTAATGAGGGAATTTAGTTAGGCGGGAGATGATCCCGACCCGGGGAAAGGGAGGCTGGAGAATGGCTAAACCGCTTAAGGTGGATGAGATATGGTTGGAGCGGATTGCAGGACTTCTGGATGAGATGGAATTCGGCTCATTGCATATAGTGGTGCATGAAGGGCAGATTGTTCAGATGGAGCGAACGGAACGCAAACGTTTTGAGAACGGAAATGCAAATGCAACCCCAAATGCAAATACACGTTATAGTGGAGAGACCGGAAGCCGGCGGACTGATTCCCGTTCTGTAGGAAGAGGATAGAAGCTACTTTTGCCCTTATAAAATGTTTACCCAAAAAGACCCGTTACCTCAATTTAATTTGAGGAACGGGTCTTTTCGGTGAAAGTTGATGTGTTGATCTGTTAATAGCGCGGGGTCCGCCGTGAAGTGGAGACACCTTCTACCAGCAGCACAATAGCAGTGATGCCGTGCATAATCCAGCCAACGAAAGGAATTAGCGCTATAATTGAAGTAACTAATCCGAGAATATTTCCGATGAAAGGTCCACGTTCTCTTAGCAGTACAATAACAGCAATAGCATGCAGTAAAAAGGCAATTCCAAGCGGGGTCCAACCATTAGCGACTACAAAGAGCCCACCGATAAACGGTAGCGCCAAAAAGGCTTCATACGCGAAAGTTCCCCATTTTAGGAGCTTTGCTAAAGGAGACATTATATTCACCATCCTTGTTAGAATAATTGTAAATGGATAGATAAGGCCGTGTTGATATCCACTATTTCATAAGTTGTAATACGCAGGAACAGAGCTGTCGTTTCAAAGTTGTGGTACACGGGTTACCCTTGTTGTGAGGAACGCTGTCGTATATATTGGTTAGGGTCACTGAATCGCACAAGAGAGCGAAAGAAGCAGGGGGATCTAGACGATGGAGAAGCTGATTATCCGCCATGAAGCACCTTCAATTGAACAGTATTTGAAGCTGCGCCGTGACGCTGGACTTAGTGCAATGAGTATGGAGGGAGCTGCGCTCGGATTGCCGCGCTCTTCTTTTGCTGTCACATTATATGAAGAAGATCAACTTATAGGTATGGGGCGTGTGGTTGGGGACGGGGGATGTTTCTTTCAAATAACGGATATAGCGGTAACCCCCTCCCACCAAGGACGTGGTCTCGGAAAAACAATTATGTTTGAAATTGCTGCATATCTCGATACGGTACCTGATAAGGCTTACGTAAGTTTGATTGCAGACGGGGAAGCGGCAAAACTGTATGAGCAATATGGGTTTGTACCGGTTATGCCACAATCACAGGGGATGTTCCTACGTCGTTAGGTGAAGGGATAAATAATGATTGAAGGCCATAGAGGGAAGAATATCGGGAATCGCTGTAAGGCAGAGTGAATTTACAAGAAGCTACTAAAGGTTATTGAAAGGCGCGGTATGGCCTTATCGGAGAAAGTGAGGAAGTAGAAGATGGATGTTGTAGTGATAGGTGCGTCAGGAACGATTGGAAAAGCGATTGTACAGGAGGCGTTGAAAAGAAAACATCAAGTGACAGCAGCGGTGCGCAGACCAGAGTCTATATCCATAGAGCATGAGCGTCTGCAAGTCGTAACGGTTGATGTATTGGACCCTGCTTCGGTAGCGGCTGCGGTCCGCGGGCATGGAGAGGTGATTAGCGCTTACGGGCCGGAAAAAGGGCAGGAGCTGGATCTGCTCACTGCGGCGGCTTCTCTGGTACAAGGTCTGCAAACGGCGGGAGTAGCTAGGCTACTGATTGTTGGCGGTGCAGGCAGCCTCAAGACAGAATCTGGGGAATGGCTCATGGATACACCGGATTTTCCTGAGGAGATTAGACCACTGGCCGCTGCGCATGCAGATGCCTATGAGATCTATAGAAGCTCGGAGCTCGACTATACGTATGTAACTCCGGCTGCCTTGATTCAGTCAGGGCGGCGAACAGGACATTTCCGCATCGGATTGGACCGGCTCGTGCTGGATGATAACGGTGATAGTATCATCAGCGTTGAGGATTTTGCCGTAGCTATGATTGACGAGCTGGAAGAGGGGAATTTCAGCCGTACCCGATTTACGGTTGCGTATTGATGATGTGGATTGGGTAGGTAAACGGACACAGGAGACGTTACTTTCTTGAAATAGCCCTCCTTTCATTGCGGGCGGACTGAGATTCCGTTATTGCACCTGAAATTGTGAAATAAGGCTCTGTATTCACGAATAGCGGATTCTCTGTCCGCCGCTGCTTCCGATTAGGCCATCTTCAAGAGAATAACGGATCTGTAGTCCGGCTAAGGGCATGTTTTGTCGTTTTGCCGGGCTGTTTCGATAGGTATAGAGTAGCTGGCGTTGTGAGTATGGTAGAAGGGGGCTGAACTACATGTATTTGGTGACGGCGAAGCAAATGCGGGAATTGGACCGTGAGACGATTGAGCGGCTGGGAATTCCGGCGATTGCGCTGATGGAGAACGCTGGCCGGGCCATTGCAGAGGAGATCATCGCCCTCTGCCGGCGGCAGGCGAGAGGAAGCGCAGCACCCGCTTCGGCTGGGAGCTACGAAGCGGGTAGGTATATTGGAGCTAACGGGCATAGTGGAGCTAACGGGCATAGTGGAGTAGACAGGTATAGTGGAGCGAACGGGCATGGTGTAGCAGATGGGCATAGTCTAGCGGGCGATTATAGCAGAGCGGACGCTCCGCTGAAGGGATTTAAGGTCAGCGGCGATGAGGCGCTGACTCTGGATCATGCCGCTGCCGAGCACTGGCTGATCCTTGTCGGCAAAGGCAATAACGGCGGCGATGGCCTCGCCGCCGCAAGGTACCTCAGCGAGTCCGGCATCGCCGTCACGCTGGTCTATGCAGTGCCGCCGGAGTCGCTGACCGGCGAGGCCGCCCTGCAGCGCGATGCCGCTGCAGCAATGGACCTGTCCGCCGTAGTATACGGCCGGGACAGGCTGGACTTTGCCGTATGCAGCGGCATCCTGGATGCGCTGCTCGGCACCGGCGCCGCGGGTGCCCCGCGCGGCGCCTATGCGGAGCTGATTGCCGCGGCGAATAGCAGCGGCAAAGCCATTGTGTCTGCGGACATCCCTAGCGGTCTGAACGCAGACACGGGGGAGACGCATGAGCCGTGCATTCATGCGTCTGTGACGGTATGCCTCGCGTTTCTCAAACGCGGGCTGCTGCAATACCCCGGTGCGGCAGCAGCGGGGCATGTGGTAGTTCGGTCGATCGGCATCCCGGCTTCCCTAGCCCGGGAAGCGGGCGTGACGACCTACCTGCTGACACCGGAAGTGCTGCGCACGCGCCTGGATGTGGATCTGTCACGCCGCCGGTCGCCCGAAGGCCATAAGGGTACTTATGGGCATGTGCTGGTGGCGGCGGGCACAATGCCCATGAGCGGTGCCGGACTGCTGTCAGCTCGTGCCGCGCTGCGTAGCGGCTGCGGTCTGGTGACTTGGGCGCTGCCGCAGAAGCTGCTGCCCTTTGTGATTGGCGCAGCACCCGAGCTGATGCTGGTGCCAGTGGGCAGCAGCCCGGATGGGACTTGGGAGGCCGGAACAGCTGCAGAACTGCTGAAACTAAGTGCAGAGCGAGATGTTATGGCCGTTGGTCCTGGCCTCGGCCGATTTACGGGAGATAACGATTGGCTTCGCACACTGTGGGAGGAGACGGATTGTCCTCTCGTTATAGATGCGGATGCTCTGAATATATTAGCTGAGCAGGATTATAGCTGCTGGAATAACCGGAGGCAGCCAGTCATTCTTACTCCTCACCCCGGAGAAATGGCTCGGCTCGCTGGCTGGTCTACGGTTGAAGTTCAGCGTGACCGTATCGGCCTCGCTTTGGCCTACGCGCAGGAGCACGGCGTTATCCTTGTCCTAAAGGGAGCGCATACTGTAATTGCGACTCCAGATGGGCAAGCCTATGTAAATACCACCGGTCATCCAGGTATGGGTACTGGCGGAGCGGGTGATGTGCTGACAGGCATTATTTCCGGACTGCTGGCTCAGGGACTAAAAGCCGCACAAGCGGCGGCCTTTGGTGTATACCTGCACGGATTGGCTGGAGAGCGAGCTGCTTATCGACGTCATAATCCGGCGTCATTAATCGCCGGTGACATTATAGAAGAGCTCTGACCCATGGCTCAGAGCAGGAGCAGACATAGCAGCGGCACGAACAGCGCGAATATGGGGAGCAGCAGAGTGTAACGTTCCACCACCAGCTGCGCTATCCGGAACAGTAAAAGTCCGGCAATCCCGCCAATACCCCACAGGATTGAATTCCCTCCCTGCTCTGCGACCAGCCAGAAACCTGCACCAAACCCGGCAGCAGCATATATGAATAGGGCAAGGATCTGGGAAGTGGAGCGCAATATGCGCAGTAGTGCATCAGCTACCAGCGCAGTCGGTAATCCATAGGCATATATGGCATAGGGTAAAGAAATAGGCCAGCCCTTCGGGATACCGCCACTTTGCGGAAATCCAAGCAGCAGCAGGGAAATGAGCAGAAAGGTTAATCCGGCACAGGCCAATTTACTTAAGGCATATAAGCCAGCCGTTAGCCGGACAGACGGGATATCGTAGTCATTCATTTTGTTCATAAGCAGCTGTCCTTTCCAAGGAGAGTGGGTGTGACTGCCGGACTGGAGATGAATCCGGTAGTTCTCAGCTTGTAACCATATCCCTTCCGTTGACATGGCATCAGTTTCTAGTATTCCTCTTTGCGTTCCCTCTTTCCGTATATTTCTATGCGTGTGCCCAGAAATGGGTGCGCCGTTATCGCGTCTAATGTCTTCAATTCCTGGGTTCGAGGGTATGGGTTCGAATTCATTTAACGAGTCTTTGGTCTGCTAACATAATATACGAGAGGGGAGAGTACGGATGTCCCAAGACACCCAAATGAAAAAGAACACAAGCAGGGACATCCAAGCAGCAGAGAGGAAGCAACAAATTCTGGATGTCGCTAAGTGTCGGGACTGCTCTGCTTGTAACCATTACGACCTATAGCGGAGGGAGTTTGGGACACACAAGCGATGTGCAGAGT
This sequence comes from Paenibacillus sp. 19GGS1-52, assembly GCF_022369515.1. NCBI lineage: Bacteria > Bacillati > Bacillota > Bacilli > Caryophanales > Paenibacillaceae > Paenibacillus > Paenibacillus sp. 19GGS1-52. The sequence goes on along the minus strand of NZ_CP059724.1, from coordinate 6,661,110 downwards.
TTAATCCATGGGATGAATGTTGCTTCGATGGTCACTACCGGAGCTGCAATTATCACACTGGTCTTAGCCTTCTTCATCAAACGTAAGGAACCTGTGAAGACAACGTTGGCGGCTTAACACAAATATCAAGATAGCTAATAAAATGATCATTGGATATTGTGGTCCATACAACAGTAACTGCCCTCTACTTCGCCTTTTTGGCTAGGTGGAGGGCAGTTTGCATTCTCTTGGGAGGGACATACGCGACTGTTATTTTATATTATAATTACTTATACATATTCTCCTGCGTTAAGCTGACAGTAGATATTTCGGGATTATTAATTAATGGAGGTAAGCATGTCGGGAATTAGGGATTGGCGTAATCTTGCCTATTTGCTGCGTGGTTCAACGGTGCAAAGGGAGGTCTACACTCTGCTTCAGCAGTTGGATATCATGAATGTACTGGCTGAATATGAACCGATGCTGGTGGGCACTGTACCGCTGGGAATTCAGGTAGAGAGTAGTGATCTAGATATTATTTGCGAGGTCTATGACCAAGAGGAGTTTACGGTGACAGTCCGCCGCTCTTTTGGCCAAATGGATGATTTCTGCCTTGTAACTCGACTAGTCGATGGAATACCCCGCTGCAAGATTAACTTCCGAGCAGGTGGGTGGCCTATAGAATTATTTGCTCAGCCACAGGGTACGGGGCGGCAGAATGGCTATCTGCATATGATTGTCGAAGCACATATATTAAATCTGCTGGGCAATGAATTCCGCGAACATATTATTGAGCTGAAATCAGGTGGTATGAAGACGGAACCAGCTTTTGCACATCTTTTGAGTCTGAATGGTGATCCCTATGAGGCGTTGTTGGCGTTAGGGGAGCTGGAGCTAGGGGAACTGGATTCTATATGTAAAAGGTCATATTCAAATATGTAGATGTGGAGGAAAACCAATGATTTACAGAGACATGGTTGCGGAGGATTATGAGGCGGCCTATAGGTTATGGGAGAATACGGAGGGCATGGGGCTCAGTGGAGCGGATTCACGGGCTGAGATTGTAGGTTATTTGGAGCGCAATCGTGGCTTTAGTCAAATCTGTGTGCATGAGGATGGTACTCTAGCTGGGACAGCGCTCTGTGGACATGATGGGCGCAGAGGTTATATGTATCATGTTGCGGTTAGCAGTGACAGTCGGGGAGTGGGGGTGGGCCGTGAACTGGTGTCCCGATGTCTGGACAAGCTGCGGGTAAACGGCATTGCCAAATGCCATCTGATGGTTATCGAGAGCAATGCGCTGGGGCGCCGCTTCTGGGAAAGTCTTGGTTGGCAGTACAGAGATGGAATCGAGCTGTATTCCCAAGATACCAGTGTATAGATGTAACTGCAGCAAGCTTCATCCATAATATCTGATATGCCACATGATTTTAATATGGATGATATAACAGTGAATGTCACAGTGAAGTCCAGCAACTTGTGCAGTATAATATAAAAGCATAATAGGAGAGTCAAATTCTAATCGCGGGAGGCCTGAGTATGCGTTTTAAAGATGTATTTTCAATTATTGGTCCGGCAATGGTCGGGCCTTCCAGTTCGCATACAGCAGGAGCTGCACGGATCGGGAGGGCAGCCCGACAGGTACTGGGTGAGCTGCCGAGCGTGGCAGAGGTGACGTTCTTTGGTTCTTTCTCGGCTACCTATCAGGGTCATGGTACAGATCGGGCCATAGCTGGCGGACTGCTGGACTTCACCACCGATGACCCTCGGCTGCCCGATTCTTTAGAGCTGGCGGCTGAGGCCGGGATGGAAATTTCCTTTCGGCAGAGAACCGGATTGTTTCCCCATCCCAATACGGTTCGCCTGCATTTGACCGGTCGGGATACGGGAAGTGAGTTGACGCTGACGGGAATATCGATCGGTGGCGGCAACATTGAGATCGTGGATATCAATGGCTTTGGAGTGAAGCTCACGGGCATGTATCCAACGGTTCTGATTGACCATATGGACTATTTAGGGGTTCTGGCCAGTGTTACGGATGTGATGCGCAGAGGCCATTTTAATATCGGACATATGTCTTTGGATCGGAAAAATCGCAGCGGAGCAGCTTTGACGGTGCTTGAGCTGGATGAATCGGCCACACTGGAGCTGATCCAAGATTTAGAGGCTTTACCTGCTGTGAAGTCGGTAAAGCTGGTTAACCTAAATGAAGGTACACAGGAAGAGAAAGGGAAGGAAAGTACAACATGAATTTTCAAACATTGAGTGAGCTGGCTATATTATGTGAGAAACGTAGCTTAGGCATCGGAGCCCTGATGTTAGAGGAGCAAAGTGCAGAATCAGGACGTCCTAGTGAACAGGAATTTGCTACGATGAGCCAATATTATGGAGTGATGAAAGAAGCAGTTCATCGGGGCATGCATGAAGATACCACTTCACGCAGTGGACTTACGGGGATGGATGCTCAGCGTGTCGGTGCATATAACACAGCGAATGAGCCGTGTCTTGGCGGATCAGCGGGTCAAGCGATGGCTTACGCGCTGGCTGTATCTGAAGTGAATGCCTCAATGGGCCGTATTATCGCTACGCCCACAGCAGGTTCCTGCGGGATTATTCCGGGTGTGTTTCTCAGCTGTCAGGAGCGCTTCGGTTGGAGTGACGACTATATGGTATCCGGCTTGTTCGCCGCTGGTGCGATTGGCTATGTCATTGCCAACAATTCTTTTGTATCCGGCGCAGAAGGTGGTTGCCAGGCCGAAGTCGGTTCAGCCATAGGAATGGCGGCCGGTGCACTGACCGAACTGCGCGGCGGAACACCTGCACAAGCAGTACATGCAGTGGGTCTGGCGCTAAAGAATTCGCTGGGTCTTATCTGTGATCCGGTCGGGGGGCTGGTCGAGATTCCTTGTATTGTTAGAAACGGATTTGGTGCAGTGACCGCATTGGCCGCCGCGGATATGGCGCTAGCCGGTGTTCGGAGTGTTATTCCGTCTGATGAAGTAATCCAAGTGATGTTGGAGGTAGGTTCAGCGATGCCGGAGAAACACCGCGAGACAGCAGGGGGTGGCTTGGCGCAGACACCCACCGGCCGCAAAATCATGAGGGACCTACGCAGCAAGAAGTAATTGGATCAGAGCATTTTGAAGCGCTCCAGCTGTTCCCATAACCCTTCGCGCCGGAGAATTTCTGGTTGCTGCGGGCCGATCAGATCGAAATGGGGAAACGGTGAGCGATTATGAATATATTTGGCGGGTAACCCATTGTGCTCACACCAGCTTGTCAGCCGGGCCAGGTCGCTGCAGCCAACTTTGGTAACGGTAGTAATGCCGGGGAAACGCCGATCAATCCAATAATGAGTCAAGAAAGCGATCTCTCCTGCAGAGACCGCTTTTTTCCAGCGGGTTAATTCGTCTCTGTTAATTCCGAAGGCCATAGCTGTCCTCATCCTTATCTATAGTAGTTGGCTCCATTATAACTCTTTGCAGTCTTTTGATATAATAATAAGGGTAACACGAAAGGAGATCACATCATGAACGGACAAGTAAGAGCGGATATCCGCGCTGGGCTTGAAGTGGATATTGTATTGAAGCAGGACCAGCCTACAGGCAAGCTTACGCACGGATCGGTTAAGGATATTCTGACGAACTCACCCCGGCATCCGCATGGAATCAAGGTGCGCTTGACGGATGGACAGGTTGGACGAGTGAAGAATATTACCGGATAGGCTGAGTAAATTCATAACGCAACAAAATATTAGGTTCATAATCATACAAAGAAGCGCTCTATGTTTCAGGCTGGTGTTCACTTGAACATCAATTGGCCTGGGAGTAGGGCGCTTATTGTCTATATAAATTAACATTCGATGCTTGCCGTGACGTCACACGGAATAACTTTAGCGGCCCATAAATTCCTCTACATATTGGTCAGCCTTGGTCTGATTGCACAGATTGCAGGCACAGACGCAGTTCTCGGGGGTAGTATGTCCACCTTTGGCGCGTGGCAGCAGGTGGTCGATAGTATCTCCGTATAATCCGCAAAAATGACAGGTATAGTTGTCTCTGGTCAATATCATCGCACGAAAATCCTTATTGCTGTAGATTCGGCGGATGGTACGGCGGTTGATGACTACGGCGGCCCGCTCGTTGACCAAAGTAACTGCAAGCTCGAAATCAATCTCCTGATGCCACCGGCGACCCTTATCGCTGTGCCCGCGCATCAGAATCAGCCCCTTGGCAGATGGAGTCAGAGCCGATGTATCCTGCGGCTCCGGTTTCGGGCCACGCAGGTGCGGATGAATCCGTGGTTGTTCGGCTCCACGCGTGCGGGCTTTAGCCTTGGCTGCCGAAGAAGGGGGAAGTGCCTTCCCTTCTCTGGAGCGTTCCGGCAAAGAGTGCTGATGGGCTTTAACCGTTGCACTCTTTGCCGATAGGAGGGTTGGAACGGCTGCGGATATCGGTTGTGGTGCTGCTGACAGAGATCGGGAATCGGAGAGTCGCGTGATTGGCGCTATCTGAGGTAGATTCTTGGTCTCCGCAGTTTCCCGCTGTTTACGGCATTCCCGACAGGCCCCACGGCGTGACTGGCCTTTGGATCGTTTGCCTGTACGCCTGCGGAATTCAGAAAGCGGTTTATTCTGTTGGCAGTAGATACACTGTTTAGATAAAGGTAGATTGGTATCCGTCATAAGTATTTTTGGAAGAACGCTTTATTTGCGTCATTCCTATCTCCTCGTTTTTTAGGATGATGAAATCAATCCGTTTTTCCATTGAAATATAAGAATTTATATGCTTCACACGATAACTTATCCTTATATTTCTCGAAGAAACGGGTGCCATCCCTAAAAGGACGGCAAAGCCGTTTCATCTTGTAACTTTAGTATAGCGCAAAGAGCAGTAATTCACACCGAATACCCCAAAGTTCGTATCGTAGATCAGGTTGTGATATGTATCTCGGCCAGCAGGAGGGAAAACCTGTAAAATCAACACGAGGGCGATGTTATGGTTATGAGAAGGAAACCCATTCGAGATGTGGAAATGAGGCTGCCACAATGGTACAAAGACAAGAAAGACCGTTTACTGTAACATTTCTTTATATTCTGCAGGCTTTTTTGGGCGTGGGTGCGCTAGGCGGGGGACTGGCCCTTTTGGCTGATCCCAGTGGTGAAATGATGGGAATGCCATCTTCGGTGCTGGAAAGAACGATATTTCCCGATTTTTTAATCCCAGGTATTCTACTGCTTGTTGTGTTTGGTCTCTTGCCTCTGTTAATCCTGTACAGTCTGATCAAAAGACCGCAGTGGAAATGGGCGGATAGGCTGAATCCTTTTACAGAGCTGCACAGCTCATGGGCCTTGTCGCTTTATATCGGATTTGGGCAAATTATCTGGATTATGGTACAGACCTATATGATGAATGCAGTATCGCTAGTTCATGTTTTCTATACATGCTTAGGCCTGCTGATTCAGGCAATTACGCTGCTGCCCTCTGTGCAAAAATTTTTTGTGCTGGACGGCCGTGGGGAAAGACGTTAAAATGGCTTTGAACAGAAAGGGCTTACATTTGGACGGGAGTGAATCGGAGTGACCACTATATACGATATTGCCAAAAGAACCGGTTACTCTCCAACAACCGTATCCAAGGCGTTCAATAATTACTCCGATGTGCGGGAGAAGACGCGCCAGGATATCATCCGGACAGCTCAGGAAATGGGGTATGTTCCGAACTCCCATGCCCGCACACTGACCACCAAGAAATCATGGACGATCGGCGTACTGTTCATCGAGAGCACGGGAGTCGGTATCCGGCATCCTTTTTTCAGCAGCGTCATTGAGAGCTTTAAGCAGGTAGCCGTCTCCAAGGGTTATGCCTTAATGTTTATCTCCAAGGATGTCGGGGGCAAGCAGAGCGGGTATTTGGAGAATTGCCGGATTCGGGGTGTCGATGGGGTTGTTGTCTTCTTGTCGGATTATGAGGACCCGTATTTTCAAGAGCTTCTAGACAGCGCTATCCCTACAGTAATTCTGGATTTTGAGACTCCAAAGTCGCATACGGTATGTTCCAACAACATGGCTGGTGCGGTGCTGGCGGTAGATCATCTGGCTTCTTTGGGGCATCGCAAGATTGCTCATATTTCTGGAGGGGTAAACACGTTCCCGGGAAGCGAACGAGAACGGGGCTATAAGGCTGCAATGAAGCAGCTGGGCTTGGAAGTGTCCGACTCTTATATCGTGGCTGGTCCGTATTATTCTCTAGAGAATGGCTATAGCGCGATGAAAGAGCTTCTTCAGCTACCGGACCGACCAACCGCAGTTTTTGCTTCGGGTGACTTGTTGGCATTGGGGGCAGTTATGGCGGCAAAAGACAGCGGACTTTCCGTTCCGACTGACATCTCAGTCATCGGGTATGATGATATCGATCTGGCTAGACACGTCACACCTGCTTTGACGACAATCCGTCAGGATACGGTTCTGCTTGGAAGCCAGGCGGCCGATCTTCTGTTCTCTACCATCGACAAAGTTCAAGAAGGCATGGAAGCGTTAAAGCTTCCTGTGGAACTAATTGTCAGAGATTCCTGTGCTCCTCCGAGAAGCGTGGAATAGGAGACATTGGCAAGTGGAGCTGAGCTGTGCTGGAATCTAGGATGAAGAACGGAGTTGATTGATGCATTTGCTGAAGTCGATAGGCACTCACTGAAATGGGATTAAATTAACGTCAATTTATGCTGCTAACAAGACGTATATATCGCATTTGAATCGATTAGCGTGCATTTCTGCCTCTAATTCAGCGGATAGCAGTCTGTAAGGCAGAATGGGATGAAAATAACGGCATAATTTGCTGTTATAGAGGGAAAATTGGCTGATTCGAGAAATTTAACGGCATAATTAACAGCTAAATTGTACGAAGGATGAAGTGATTTTTTTTTAAACAAATCGAAACCGGTTTCGATTCAGTTTGATGGACGTTAAAATCAATCAATCAATAAATAATCCTCCCAACCTAATTAATAAATCTAAGGAGATGGATGAAATGACAATAGTTGAAACTATAGTAACGGCAAAGGAAACGGGAGAGCGTCTGAGTCCAAAGGAAGGTTTGGCCTTTAAGGTACGGGCTGGGAGCAAGGCCGCGGATGTGGAACTGAAGCCAGAAGTGGAGTTTCAGAAAATGCTTGGTTTTGGGGGTGCTTTTACGGAAGCGGCGGCCTATACCTTGTCACGAATGAGCGCGGAGAAACGGGCTGAAGTCATTCAGCGGTACTTTCATCCGGTAGACGGCCTAGGCTATAACATGGGCCGCGTTCATATTCATAGCTGTGATTTCGCCCTCGGCAACTACACGTATGTGCAGGACGATGACACGGAGCTGGCTAGCTTTGATATATCCCATGATTACAAGTGGGTGTTGCCACTTATTAAGGATGCCATGGAAGTAAAAGGTGGAGCCTTTACGATGCTTGCTTCCCCGTGGAGTCCACCGGCATGGATGAAGACTAACGGTGAAATGAATAACGGAGGCTCATTGAAGCCGGAATACGCTGAACTTTGGGCGCGTTATTATACCAAATTTATCGAAGCTTATGGCAAGGAAGGGGTTCCAATCTGGGCGGTCTCGGTGCAGAACGAACCTGCAGCGGTTCAGGTCTGGGATTCCTGTATTTACAGTGCAGAGGAGGAGCGGGATTTTGTGAAAAATCATCTCGGTCCAGTTATGCGCGGGGCGGGCCTTAGTGATGTGAACATTGTGATCTGGGATCATAACCGCGATATTATGGTCGAACGTGCTTCAGTGGTCTTATCCGATCCTGAAGCTGCGCAGTATGTGTGGGGAACCGGCATTCACTGGTATGGCGGCGAGGAATTCGACAAGGTAGAGAAAGTGCATGACTTGTTTCCGGATAAGCATCTGCTGTTCACCGAGGGCTGTCAGGAGGGCGGAGTCCGGTTGGGCGAATGGTTCACGGGCGAACGTTACGGCCGGAACATGATTGGCGATCTCAATGCATGGACAGAGGGGTATCTGGACTGGAATCTGGTGCTGGATGAGACTGGAGGACCCAATCATGTGGGGAATCTTTGTGATGCGCCGATCATTGCGGATACGACAACCGACGAGGTTCATTACAACAGCTCCTATTATTACATTGGGCATTTCAGTAAATATATAGCGCCAGGCGCTGTACGGATCGGACTTGAGTTCGGAGTGGAAGGAATTCTATCCACGGCATTCCGCAATCCGGATGGCAGCATAGCTGTAGTGCTGATGAATGAAGGCGAAGCTAAACGTACGGTGACCCTGGGTCTGGGCGGAGAAATAGCCACCTGCGAGCTGGCGGCACATTCGATCACAACGCATTTAATTTCACTTTAATTAACTCTAAGGAGGCGTAGGCGTGAGCAATTATTATTTTGAGTCAGGGAAACAGGAGTCGGGAACATTTGTAATGGAACAATTTCATGAGGGTAAGCCGTTCGCCAGCTTTCTGCCAGGGCTGGCCGGGTTAAAAGGAATTCCGATGTGGACCTTCTATGTGAACCGGGGGCAAGGAGTGTGCAGCTTCGGGGTACGTGATAAGAACTCGCCGATCATGGAATTCTCTCCGGCCAATATTTCCTATAAGAATGTAGCCTTATCCGGCTTCCGGACTTTTATCAAAATCAAAGGCGAGTCGGAAATCTATGAACCGTTTCAATCCGCGCGTCCAGATTCCGCAGCCAAGCGAGTCATGACGATTCTGCCTAATGGACTTACCATCGAGGAAATTCATGCTGGGCATGGATTAAAGACGACTGTACATTATTTCAATCTGCCCAATGATGACTATGCAGCATTGGTACGTAGAGTGGAGATTGAGAATATCAATGACACAGCGCTAGAATTTGAGCTACTCGATGGTCTGCCGGAAATTCTGCCTTACGGCGTAGAGAATAGTGGCTACAAAGATATCGGCAACCTGCTGCGCAGTTGGATGGAAGTCTATAATCTGGAGCAGGGCATTCCGTTCTATAAGCTGCGCTCCAGCACGAATGATGATGCGCAGGTCAGTGAAATTACAAATGGCCATTTCTACTTGTCCTTTACCGGAGAAGGGGAACAACTTGCACCAATCGTTGATTTCGAGGTGGTGTTTGGCAGCAATACATCGCTGGCCTACCCTGACCGTTTCGCGGAAATGCCGCTATCGGAGCTTGCCAAGCTGCCTCAATATCCGGTTAACAAGGTGCCTTGTGGGTTCAGTGGTGTAGAGCGGAATCTTGCTCCAGGTGCCACTCTGATCCTGAATACCCTAATCGGACATGTGAACGATATCGACAAAATCAACCGGAAAGCGCAGCAGCTATGCCGGGACGAATATATTACCCTCAAGGCTCAGGAAGCTGCCAGCCTCACTGAGGAGTTGACGGCAGATATTTCTACCCACACTTCCTCGGCCTTATTTGATGCCTACTGCCGGCAGTCTTATCTCGATAACTTCCTGCGCGGAGGGTATCCTTTTATATTCGATAATGGCGAAGACGGTTATGTCGTCCATCTATACTCACGCAAGCACGGCGATATGGAGCGCGACTATAACTTCTTCTCGCTGGCACCGGAATATTATTCGCAGGGCAACGGGAATTTTCGGGACATGAATCAGAACCGGCGCAATGATGTTTTTTTTAATCCGAAAGTAGGCAGCTTCAATATCAAAATGTTCTACAGCCTGATTCAGGCGGATGGCTACAACCCGCTGAGCGTGCAGGGAACGAGCTTCGAAGTGACACCCGATCATAAGAAGCAGCTTGGTCAATGGCTTGGGGAGGTTGCACCCGGTCATAATGAGGGGTTAGATACACTGTGTCGTGGAAAGTTTACACCAGGTCGGTTGATCAACTACATTGCCGACCATAACATTGCCTTGAAGGTGAGTGAAGAGGAATTCTTATCGTCGATACTCTCCATGTCCCAGCAGAACATAGAGGCTTCTTTCGGAGAAGGCTTCTGGTCAGATCACTGGACCTATAACTTGGATTTGGTAGAGGGTTACCTTGATATTTTTCCAGATAAAAGACAAGAGCTGCTGTTCGGGGACGAGGATTACGCATTCTACGACAGCCCGGCCTATGTTCAGCCCCGCAGTGAGAAGTATGTAATCAGCGACGGCAAAGTGCGGCAATATGGGGCGCTGCTGGAGGATGAGGAGAAGCTGCACAAGCTGAAACGGAAGGCCGGAGATACCCACTGGCTGCGCGTGGACGGCGGATATGGCTCAATTTATCGCAGCAACCTGTTCGTGAAAATGTTATCTCTAACACTCAATAAATTTGCTACCCTTGACCCTTACGGATTAGGTGTGGAGATGGAAGGGAATAAGCCGGGCTGGAATGATGCCATGAACGGGCTGCCAGGACTGTTTGGCTCAGGGATGAGTGAGACGTTTGAGTTGAAGCGGAATGTTGTCTTTTTGCTGGATGTGCTTAAGAACGGGGACAATGAGGAACTAAACGTGGAGCTGCCGGTGGAAATGGCTCAATTCTTAGAGCAGGTAGAACTTGCGGTCACTTCCGTGCTGTCTCACAAGCTTACGCAGTTCCGTTATTGGGATACTGTAGCATCAGCTCGCGAGGCTTACAGGGAAGCGGTTCGGTTTGGGATCAGCGGCCTACAGTCTGGAATTTCACTGCGGTTTATCCGGGGAGTACTCACCAAATTCCTTACCAAGCTGGATGAGGGTATCCGCCAGGCAGTTGAATTGGGGAACGGTCTAGTTCCGACCTATTTCCGCTTTGAGGCGACCCAGTTCCTTCCGGTGAAGGATTATGAGGGGAATCCAGTAATCAGCGCTTATGGCCTGCCTAAGGCTGTAGTTGAGGCTTTTGAAGTCTATGCACTTCCCTATTTCCTGGAAGGTCCAACACGCTGGCTAAAGACGCTGAAAGATCCTGAACAGGCGAAGAGCGTCTACCAATTCATCAAAAAAACAGAGCTGTATGATCCTACAACATCTATGTACCAAACTTCGGTCAGCCTTGACGGGGAATCTAATGAAATTGGACGCATGCGAGCTTTTACTCCAGGTTGGCTGGAACGCGAGTCAAACTTCCTGCATATGTCCTACAAATATTTGCTGGAGCTGTTGAAGGCTGGGCTATATGAAGAATTTTATGGAGAATTAACAACTTCACTTGTTCCGTTCCTGGACCCTGCTGTATATGGTCGGAGCACCCTAGAGAATTCATCCTTTATTGCTACGGGCGGCAACCCTGATCCCGGTGTGCATGGCAGAGGATTCGTCGCTAGGCTCAGCGGATCGACAGCAGAATTTCTCAGTATGTGGAGAGTGATGATGGCGGGTAAAAAGGTGTTTTCGGTCGTGGATGGAGAACTTGCCTTGACGCTGGCACCGGCACTGCCGGGATGGCTATTCGATGAGCAAGGCTATCTTTCCTTCACTTTCCTTGGAAGTACAGTAGTGACCTACTATAATCCACGGCGAGTGGATACTTTCGGGGAGCAGGGGGCAGTCATTAAGAGTCTACAGCTTGTCTATCGCGAAGGTATGGTAATCGATATCTCCGGGGCACTGTTGCGCGGGGAACATGCCGAGGCTTTGCGGCGCGGTGAAATTACAGAAATTCGAGTGGCATTGGCATAACACATAAAGTTGTGGGCTCCATTTTTCGGAGAATGTGCTGTAATCCGAAAAATGGAGCCCCTTTTCCAAAATATGAAACCTTACGGTGCTGGGTGAAAACAAATAAGATAAATACATAGATTGTAAGCGTTTTAAAAAGTAGAGATTTTAACTGGAGCCTGGAGGACCGTAATGAAAAACAAAAAAAATGAAATGACAGCAGTACCCTTGGACACGATGGCCCCTCTCGGGATACCACCGGTTCAGAAAGAAGTTGTGAGCCCTTACCGTAAGCTGTGGAAAAGACTGGTCGTCCAAAGGCATCTGCAAACAATGGCTCTACTAGGCGTAGTCTGGATGATTATATTCAACTACATTCCGATGTACGGCATTATTATTGCCTTCAAGGAATACAACATCGTCAAGTCGATTTCGGAGGCTCCTTGGGTGGGACTAACGCATTTCCGAGAGTTTCTGGATGACGATAATTTGGGGAGTGTCATCAAAAATACACTGGGTATAAGTGTAATCAAGCTGGTCATCGGATTTCCACTACCCATCATATTCGCGCTATTCCTGAATGAGATACGCTCGATCCGATTTAAGAAAAGTATCCAGACGATCTCGTACTTGCCGCATTTTCTCTCATGGGTTGTGCTTGGCGGGATACTTGCTACATGGCTGTCGGATGTGGGGATCATTAACCATATTTTGCTGGCACTTCATATGATTGATCAGCCTATTTCATATTTGGCCGAGCCGAAGTACTTTTGGACGATTATTATCACCTCGGATATTTGGAAAGAGCTGGGCTGGTCAGCCATCATCTATCTGGCCGCTATTGCGGGTGTATCTCCCGAGATGTACGAGGCAGCAACTATTGACGGAGCCGGGCGATTCCAGAAGATGTGGTTCGTTACTCTGCCGGCGATCAAATCAACGATCAGCATTTTGTTTATTCTTTCAGTCAGCGGGGTGCTGAACTCCAACTTCGACCAAATCCTGGTTCTGCGCAACTCGCTTAATGACAGCGCCAGTAACGTAATTGACTATTACGTTTACTATACAGGACTTCTATCAGGCCGCTTCTCTTATTCTGCTGCGGTCGGACTGTTCAAATCAGTTATCGCTCTCATTCTGCTGCTGATTGCCAACCAAGTATCCAAAAAAATCAACGACACATCGTTGTTTTAGGCCAAGGAGGACCTGCACATGTTTGCTCTAAACCGCAAAACGAAGAGCGAAGCCCTCTTCGATCTAGCTAATAATCTCATTATGTTGTGTGTATGTTTTCTTACCCTGTACCCCATTTGGTACGTATTGATAAACGCCTTTAACGATGGCAAAGACGCCATGCTAGGCAATATTTACTGGTGGCCGCGTGAGTTCACTTTGGAGAATTTCAAGGCGGTGCTTATTAGTCCCGGCATAATGCAGTCGATGTGGATCACCGTGGCCAAAACACTCCTTGGCGTGCTGGTGCATGTGTTTTTTACAGCGATGGTTGCCTATGCACTTTCCCGTAAAGATCTGATTGGCGGCAAGTTTTATATTCTGATGGGTACGGTTACGCTCTTCTTTGGCGGTGGACTCATCCCGACTTACCTGTTGATTAAGGATATCCATCTTCTGGAGAATTTCATGGTTTACATTATTCCGGTAATGTTCAGCTTTTTCGACCTCATTATCTTCATGACCTTCTTTCGGGAGATTCCCGAGGGTTTAGAGGAAGCGGCACATATTGACGGGGCAAATGACTGGACTATTTTCATGCGGATCGTATTGCCGGTATCCATGCCTGTTATTGCTACTATTGCGCTGTTCCATGGTGTATATCAGTGGAATGATTATTTTACAGGGATGATTTACATGAACAACGAGAATTTGCAGCCCATTCAGACCTATTTGTTCCGGGTGGTGGCCCAGTCCAGTTCAAGCCAAATGATGGTGGCCGTACAGGGCAGCGCACTAACCAAAACGGTAACCTCACAGTCGATTAAATTGGCCACAATGGTGGTCACTACGCTGCCGATTGTGTTCGTATATCCGTTCCTGCAGCGTTATTTCGTCAAGGGAATGATGATTGGCTCGATTAAAGGTTGATTTCTTAAGAAAGCACAGTTCACAGGGTAACTCCTCCAGCCGTTTTACAGCGGACCTGGGGTTATAAGTTATAATTAAACACTTTTAGAAAAGGGGTAAGAAAGTATGGACATAAAACGTAAACCGAGGAAAATGCTGGTGCTGATGCTGGCACTGATTATGACATTGACCGCAGCAGGATGTTCCAGCAACGGGAAGAACAACGAAACAACAGCCAACAAGGGGAATTCAACAAATACGGCTGCTTCAGCAGAGCCGACCGCCACTGCGTTATCAGCAGATGAGCCGGGCTGGAAATCCGATACTTCGCCAATCACCTTTGATTGGTACCTGAATTTCGCTTGGTTCCCTAATAAATGGGGGGTTGACCCAACCTCCAAATATATTACCAAAAAAACCGGTGTTGATATTAACTTCATCGTTCCTGCAGGGAATGAGAATGAAAAGTTGAATACTTTAATCGCTTCTGGCAAGCTGCCCGATTTCATCACGCTGGGCTGGTATGAAGATGCTGTTAAGAAAATGATTGAAGGCGATCTCGTACTTCCGCTCAACAAATTGGCTGATGAATACGATCCTTATTTCTTCAAAGTATCCGATCCCGACAAGCTTGGATGGTATACTCAAGAGGATGGCAATGTTTATGGTTATCCTAACGCCTCTTCTTCTCCGGCCGACTACAAGAAATACGGAGACAAATATGTATCCAACCAAACCTTCGTCGTTCGCAAGGATATGTATGAAGCAATTGGCAGTCCGGATATGCGGACACCCGAAGGATTCCTTAACGCGCTGAAGCTGGCGAAAGAGAAATTCCCGGATATTAATGGCCAGCCGATCATACCGCTCGGTTTGCACGAGTTTACCGCAACCGGTAACGATTCGTTGGAACAATACATTCAGAACTTCTTAGCGATTCCAAGACAAAAAGACGGCAAGCTGTATGACCGTGAAACAGACCCTGAATACGTTAGCTGGATGAAGACCCTGCGCCAAGCTAATCAGGACGGTTTACTGTCCAAGGATATTTTTATCGACAAACGTCCGCAAATGGAAGAAAAGATTGCTCAAGGTCGTTACTTCGCGATGCTGTATCAACGTTCTGACTTTGCAGCACAGGAAGGTACGCTGTATCAGCAAGACCCGAATAAAATCTATATCGCTGTGGATGGCCCCGCTAATTCTAAGCTGGATCCGCCTACGCTGAACGGACCGGCTATTTCGGGCTGGACAGTGACTCTCATCTCCAAAGACGTCAAGGATAAAGCCCGTGCTATTAAGTTCCTTAGCTACTTGAACAGTGAAGAGGGTAATAAAGACCTTTACCTGGGAGAAAAAGGTGTCAGCTATGATACTATCGATGGTAAAGACCAATTTAAACCAGAAGTATTTGACCTGATGAATAAAGACCGCTCGGCATTTGACAAGCAATACGGCTCATCTTTTACCTTCTGGATGTTGATGAATACAAATATCACAGACCAATGGACACCTAAATCGGTGGAGCCTTTCAAACAGCTTGAAGACTGGACGAGAGGAAAAACACAAAGTATCTCTGAATTTGACCAGATTGATCCATTGGCCAACTCTCCTGAAGGCATCATCTTAACTAAAATTAAAGAGCTGCGCAGCAAAACACTGCCGAAGCTACTGATGGCTACTTCGGATGCGGAGTTCGACAAAATTTGGACCGAGTATATCAACAAACAAAAGGATCTGGGTCTTGAAAAGTTACAAGCTTTCCAACAGGTTAAATATGAAGAGAACAAGAAAAAACTTGGCATGTAATCTAAACTATATCTGATAAGATCGCCCAAAGGCCCGCAGACCGCGGGTCTTTGGGTCTTTAAAATATAAAGATGTATAACAGTGAGGTGAATCTTACAGCGTGGAATCAGGCAAGCGTACAGCAGCTTTATGGGATTCATTCACTTATTGGTGGGGGCGCCGTTCATTACAGAGTCGCTTGGTCGCCGCTTATATATTCATTATTTTGGGACCCTGTTTAATGGTGTCCATTTATTCGTATAGGGCTATCAATAATACCTACGTCCGCGATGCCACTGACAAGAACAGCTATCTGCTGCAGATGGAGAAGCTGCATATCAATAATCAGATTGAAGCAATGGAACGGGCTGCACAAATGGCTTTTGATGACAAGCAAGTGAATGAGTATCTAGCAAATACGGAGGAGCCGGATTTAGGGGAGTTGCTTGAGTTTAATAACAATGTATTTGTTAATATTACACGTATTCAATATAACAATCCGAACATTGAACATTTGCGCTTGTATTCAAATAGTAATGTCCTTGAAATTGGACCGATTATCTTCCGGGAAAGCCGTGTCGCCTTCGAGCCCTGGTACCAAAAGGCACTGAAGCTGAAAGGCCAGGAATCATGGTCCTTTCTGAATAGTGATCGCGATCTGCTGGAGCGTTACTTTGGTCAAACACCGAAGTTAGTGCCGAAGGTCTCGCTGCTGCGTGAAATGAGTGTTCCAAAGAATAACCACATCGGGATGGTTCAAGTCGATATGCTGCTGGAGAAATTTACGCCCAAGACCTATACCAAAGTGCAGGACAGCCAATCTCAAATGTTTCTAGTTGATGAGGAAATGCAGCTGTTTACGCGCCCGGACCACTCTTTTCTGCAGGCGAACGGGAAAATGGCCAGTGCGATTACAGAGCGCCTGCAGTCCTACAAGAAGTCAGGAAATTGGGATATCAATTATACGGAGAACGGGAAATCATTCCTGCTTATTTACACGCCACTGGAGCGAATTAATGCTTATTTGCTCAATGTTGTATCCATGGAAGGCGTGATGAAGGACATTTCGCATACGCGCAATCTGATTGTTGGAGTGAATATCGGGTTTATTATATTAGTTACCGCGATTGCCTATATTCTGAATGCCTATATTCTTAAGAACTTACGTCTCTTGACGGAAACGATGAAAAAGGTGCGCAGAGGCGAGGCCTACACTGGAATCACTGTTCGGGGTGGAGGGGAAGTCGGCGAGCTGGCGCATCATTTCTCCAAGCTGATGAATACCATCAATACGCTGATTGCTCAGGCTGTATACAAGCAAGCCTTGTCGAAAGAGGCGGAGCTACGTACACTGCACAATCAAATTGATGCGCATTTTCTGTATAATACACTGGAAAATATTAAGATGTTAGCTGAAATGGAGGACCAGCGGACCATCTCAGATGCACTTACCTCACTCGGCGGGATGATGCGTTATAATTTCAAATGGTCGGGTGAGTATGTAAAGCTGCGAGATGAAATTCGCCATATTGAAAATTATATTGAAGTGATGAACATTCGTTTCGAGCACCCCATTGTGCTGATGCTGAATATTGAGCAATCCTATGTTGAGCTGGAGGTGCTGAAAATGTCGCTACAGCCCATAGTTGAGAATAGTGTGAAGCACGCCTGGTACGGAGAACAAGCAGAAGCGGAGAATCGAACCATCCAAATTGATGTTTCGGAAGGGGATGGTGATATTTTTATAGCGATACGTGATAATGGCAGCGGACTTACACCGGAACGGCTATTGGCTTTGCACGAAGCTCTGTATGCCAAAGAGGAAGTGAGTGAGGGCGCTTCCGAGCCGGGAGGCCACACGCGCAGAGCGGGAGGAATTGGGCTGCGAAATGTACATCAACGTCTGCAGCTGTTCTATGGAGAAGAATATGGACTTGAGGTACAGAGTGCTGTAGGGAGGGGAACGATAGTGTTCATGACCTTGCCAAAAGTTCTTTTGACGGGAGACAAACAACTATGATGAGGCTGCTGATTATAGATGACGAGAAGAATATCCGCAATGGCCTAAAGACAATGATAGAGCGGGAATACCCAGACCAATATGTTATCGAAACGGCGGGTAATGGTGCAGAAGCACTTGAGCTGTACAGGAAGGAACGGGCGGATATAATGATTACCGATATCCGTATGCCGGTGATGGATGGGATTACACTTTTGGCACAGATATCCGCGGAGACTGGAGCTGGAAAAGGGCCAGCCGTTGTAATTCTAAGTGGGTATGATGATTTCGAATATGCTAAAAGTGCGATACGCTATCGCGTTAAGGAATATCTGTTAAAGCCTATTCGGCGTGATGAGCTGTTTGGAATACTGACGCGCATTAACGAGGAATGGCATGAAGAAGAGCACAGTGCCCGTAAGCTCGAGCAGGAAACAGAAAATTTTCGCAGGGAGTTACGTGCGATACGGTTGCGGGGTCTGTTAATGCAAGGAGATGTGCAGTTGGATCGTGAAGCACAGGAGGAACTGTGTAGCTTGGCAGTGCCTTTTACGGTGGGCGTGTTGGATTACCACTACAACGACGGTACGCGAATGAAACCGGGTGAAGTGCAGGGAGTGGTTGAACGGTTGATAGGGCCGCTTGAAAAGACATTCACCGAGATCTTAACCGACTGGGAAGGGAAGTTGGTACTGATCGGGAGTGGCAAACAGTGCTTTGAGGATCTGTCGAAGCAGGCGGAAACCCGGGAGCTAAAGGGACTGTTAATAGGAATCAGCAGGGAAGGCCGGTCGTATTCTGACATTCGTCTCTGCTACAAAGAAGCCTGCCGGGCGCTGCAATATACCTTTCTATATCCGCAAGCGAATGTTATAGATTTCTCGAATATCAGCGAAGGACGAGTGAATCCCTTGGCTCCGGAGGAGGAATTGCGTAAACTGCTTAATATGCTGGGCACGGACCGGGAGAAGGAAATGAAAGGACTGCTGATGGTTATTTTTCAGACTGAGCAGCTCAAGCAATTGGATTTGTCCTACCTGGAGATGGTGGGCCGGAAAATCAATGAGCGGGTGCTTGATGAAGTGTTCCGCGTTCATGGAGAAGCGTCTGTAGAGGTACTGAAGCTGTATCGGATGGTTGGCAACATGTACAATTTCCGCCATTTTCACGACTATTATCGTTCACTAGAGCATTTACTTACCAGTGTGAACGACTATATCATACGTCTCAGATCTGCTCACACGGAGCATGCTGATATGAATGAAGCGCTAAAATATATAGAAGCGAACTTTTCCCGTTCGATTAATATGGCTATGGTCAGTAATCATGTCTCTCTGAATTATTCCTATTTCAGTGAAGCATTCAAGGCTTATACGGGGGAGAACTTTGTCTTGTATCTAAAAAAGGTCCGCATCAGCCATGCCAAAACGCTATTGTCTGAAAGCCTCAGCAAGCTGGAGGAGGTCTCTGCGGCAGTCGGCTTTGAGAGCAGTAAGCACTTTGCCCGTGTATTTAAGGAGCTAGAGGGTATATCCCCCGGTGAATATAGAGCGAAGGCCTTGCTGGGTAGATATTCTCTCCAAGAGGATAAATGAGTATTCTGTACTCCTAGATCCCGCTTCTCTAGTAATGAGTCCAATCTCTCCATGTTATATAATAGCACTAGGATTTACAGAAAAATAGGCTGGAGGAATGTAAGGATGGAAGAGGTTCAAGGGAAATTAATCACAGTGCAAACATTAGCAGAAGATTTCCGGCGACTTGGAGTACAAGCGGGGATGACGCTTTTGGTGCATTCTTCCTTCAAATCATTGGGTGAATGGGTGGCAGGCGGACCTGTCGCTGTTATTCTTGCCCTTGAAGAGGTATTGGGTGAAGAGGGGACATTAGTTATGCCGACCCACTCCGGGGATCTGTCTGATCCGGCAGGCTGGAGTAATCCTCCGGTACCCCAAGAGTGGTGGCAGAGTATTCGTGAGCAGATGCCTGTCTATGATCCGGACTTGACACTTTTGAGAGGAATGGGCGTTATTCCGGACTGTTTTCGTAAGCAAAAAGGCGTGCAACGCAGCAGCCATCCGCTCAGTTCCTTTGCGGCTTGGGGCAAATATAGGGATGAGATTATCAATGGTCATGGACTTGATCACTCCCTCGGTGAAGACTCACCGCTGGCTCGTATCTATGAGCTGGATGGAAGGATTCTGCTGCTCGGGGTAGGTAATCTTAACAATACTTCGCTGCATCTGGCGGAATGCCGGGCTTCTTTTGCAGGGAAGAAGGAAGGGGTTGCCGGAGCGCCGATGATGCTCGAAGGGAGCAGACAGTGGGTAGAGTTCAAGGAGCAGGAGTGGGATTCCGATGATTTCGTGCAGCTTGCAGAGCAGTTTCAAGGGGAGACAGGATTAATTACATACGGACATATAGCTGCTGCCCCGACCCAGTTGATACCGCAGCGGGAGATTGTGGACTATGCGGTAGGCTGGATGGAGCGGAACAGAGAATAGATCTCAACTAAGTCAGGATGGAATTCCTAAATGATAAGGCCGGAATGGATAAACATCAGGGGGACTGTTGCTTACGTGCCTGTTAAGCACAGTCTTGTTTGGTCATAAGACTGTCCCACAAAAATAATTGTACTATGTACACTTAAAATATCGCTTTTGTCGAGAACGGACGCTTTAACTGCATTCTCTACACTTATATTTATTGGCGAAGGCCTGAAACGGAATTTTGTCAGGATTTAGTTGCACGAAATACAGCTAAACTCACCTTATTGGTATTTCCCCAGAATAAGTGTACAGAGTGCAGTTAAGTCTATTCCTACTTTCAAATGGTACTTGTTTAGTTAAAGGGGAACGGTACCACAGCGAAATAGGGATCGATACACAGCGATAACGACTTTTGTAATCTTTCCCTGAAAATATTACATCCTAAGCATAAGACAGACAGCAGTTGGAAGCACACTCCTAACTCGAGGTTAGAAGTTTCTACAATGTATGGATCTTAATGGAGGTGGGGAATATTGGGGGAGTTCCAAGAGCAACTGAAGGAGTTTCAGGAATGGGAAATCAAGGTGCTTCTTAATGAAATTTTGAATATGACTGAACATACTATTTCCAAAGAAAACGACACAGAGAGTATACTTGCAGATGGAATTATGAAGTTGTATGACAACTATTTGGAAGTAGCACGCAAACGTCGGATTGAAGCCGAAGAACTTCAAAGTGGTATCCATATTGTGTTCAGTCTGTCCAATGCAGGTTCCTTGAAAGTAACACTTAGTGAGATCGGCATGCGACAAGAGAATAAAGTTCTGGCGTTTAACGACCTATTTTCAATCGGGCCCATTATGCATTTGGAGAAGGCGGAAGGACAGCAACGCAGATTGCAATGGCTGATGGAACGGTTTTCTGATCATAAATTCGATAGCTTTATTAACCAGCAGCATCAAATCGGGAGCATGATAGAAACGATTGCGAAGATTTCGGAACGAAAGTCCGTTACCATCTGGTGCGGTGATAACGCCCATGACCAGATGGGCCTGCGTTTTGTACTGTATCTTCTGAAGGAACGGAAGCAGCCGGTTAGTGTTGTGAATGTATCGAAGGTCTGTTTGGAAATCCCGACGTACACGCAAGAGAAATTAACGGCTTATGCGCAGAGTATGATTGAAAAAGACATTTATAGAGAGATTGTAAAAAGATGCCATGATGTTATGCCTTTGGATGCTGATCAGAGGCAGTGTTATGAATCGGAATGGTTAGAGATATCAAGTCAGGGGCATATGCTGCGTTTATGGCAGGATGAAGAGATCAAGGGCCGAGAAGAGAATGAACTGGACGGTATCATCTTAGCAGCGGTAACTAAACTCCAAGAGGAAGAGGCCCAAGATGGGTTTATC
Source organism: Paenibacillus sp. 19GGS1-52 (assembly GCF_022369515.1). Classification (NCBI taxonomy): domain Bacteria; kingdom Bacillati; phylum Bacillota; class Bacilli; order Caryophanales; family Paenibacillaceae; genus Paenibacillus; species Paenibacillus sp. 19GGS1-52. Next base: position 6,639,751 of record NZ_CP059724.1, on the reverse strand, counting down.
AAGGCAGGGAGTGTAGTGAGCGCTGTAATTGAGAACTCACATCAACTTGTCGGGTACCCATTTATTGAGTACAGGATTTGGACTTTAATCAGTGATGGTATTCTGACATTCAAAGGGCTGCCAAGCACAATGAATCAGTATTCAGTTCGGATTCTGTGATATCAAATTTCTCCTAAGAGAAACAAATAAGTGATGGCTTAAACGGAGACATCACCTATTCGTGCAGGCATACCGCTGTTTAGCCGATTCCTGGCTTCCAAGGAGGAAAGATCGCCATTCAACTCTCTCAGACTGGGAAGAAACAGGGCTACTCCTGAGCAAACAACGGGCAGGAGGCCCATGACCACAAACAGAACCGGTACACTGTAGAGCTGGGCTATCGCTCCGCCTACAAAAGCACCGATAGGCTGTAGACCACCACCGATCAGAAAACGGATCGAGTTGACACGTCCCTGCAGATTTCCGGGAACGAGCCTTCCATGCAATGAAGAGCTTAGTGAACCGAAGAAGGGTGAGGCGACTCCGGCAGCAAATAGTGCAATTAGCACAAGCGGGAAGCTCGGGATCAGTCCCAGCAGTGCATTGAAGAGACCGATTGCCGCAAGACTGCATAACATAGCGGTCCGTCTCCGCTTGATTTCGCCCACCCAAGAAATAACGCCGAGTCCAACTAAAGCGCCAAATGCAGAGGCTGTCGTTAAAGTTCCCATAGCCACGGCATCCCGGTGCAACACCTCTCGGACATAAGGAACCATCATCGTCCACATCGCAACAGAGCTCATATTACTAATGGACACCATTCCCATAATAGCTAACATCGCCGGGAATTGCTTATAGAAGGAGAAGCCTTCGCCGATTTCCCGCACGTAAGCAGCTATAGAGAAGGTGGCCTGAACATTGGAAGGCTTCTGAGTTTTCGGTAAGCGCAGCAGGGTGGCGATGGCAATTGTGTAACAGACAGCATTGATGCCGAGCGCAGGCAGTGCTCCGCTAGCAGCTGTCATAGCGCCAGCTAAAGCGGGACCCAGCAGGGCGGCAGCATTCTTGCAGCCGTCGATGATGGCAAAAGCACGGATCAGCTTCTGACCGTCAGCAACACCGGGAATTACGGCCATTGCCGTTGGCATGAACAAGGCCGAACAGGCTCCACTTAGTGCTGCGGCGAGGAATAAATGCCACAGCTGCAAGTGCCCAGTGAGACCCATGATCAGTGGAAGCGCCAAGGCCAGCAGGCGTACTGCGGCCAGGCAGGCCATAAGGCGACCGCGGTTTAACCGGTCGGACAGCGGTGAACCGAGCAGGCGCAGGAGTAGCTCGGGGATACCAGAGCTGAGAGCTAGTGTCCCCATTGCGAGCTTGGAGCCGGTTAGATCATAAACCAGCCATTCCATGGCAAGCAGGCCAAAAGCATCCCCGAAGGAGCTCAGAGAAATCGTAACCAGCAGACTATAATATCCCCGTTTCAGCACAAAATTCCTCTCCTTATTTAACTCTTCAGATAAGATCCAATCCGATGAGGAAGTCCATCCAGCGCCTCTAGCCGCAGGCTGTATTCTGTACTTTTGCCTTTAGAATGCACGATCACAAGCCCAGCTGCACGCAGCGCGATAAGATGGTAATGAATCGTGCTTTTGGATATCCCCACGTTTCTTACGATCTCCGTAAAGTTCATTTGCTTTCCCGTGAGCAAACGAAGAATGTACAGACGCGTCTCATCTGAAAGAGCCCGTGTAAGCCGCAGCAGACTAGGAGCGGGACGTCCCGCTTCTGGTGGGAGGACATCGCAGGAGTAGCTGGTAAACACAAATTCATCATATTGTGAAGTCGTAACCAAGGGACGGGCATGATATTGAGGGATAATAATGACTTGCTTTAGGTGGTCAGTAGGGTAAAGCCGCATGCCCTCGGTCGCCTGCTCGTAGACTTCCATATCATTGGTATCATTCAGTACAGACCGTCTGAACTCGGCTTCCCGATGAAGGCCTGTGAGAATTGCGGAATTAATATCTTTGAAATAGCGCGCGTCCCATTCCCGCAGGACTTCCGATGCCAGGTTTCGCAGATCAGTAAGATTTGTTGGAACGGATTGTACAAAACGGGCGGCGATCTCATACAACTGACCGGAGGATAAAGTGTCTAGCCAATCTAGAAATCCGCTAACGGAACGCTCCTCTGTGCAGATCCAGATATATGGGAATAGGTTGAAGTCATCGAGTATCTTCCCGGCTTCCCGCAGTTTTTGAAGTCCAGCAGGTGGGAATTTATCCTGAACCTCCCGGACCCAGAGCTTGCCCGCATCCATGGCATTATGGTTCTGTTTGCTTAGAAATAAGGTCAGGCTGGTCACACATTCATAAATGGGGGCGAAATCTACTTCCACTTTATAATTCATCTTGGGGTCACCTTTCTTTTTCAGTGGTACAATTTGTTCTATACTTATAGAACTTATTTATAATTCGATTATAATAGAACAATTCTCATTAATCAACATAAATCATTCTGAAGGCTGTAAAAGAAATAACCGGCATCGATGCGGAGGCTCTAGGCTTCCGTAACGAATACCGGTTATATTCCACTCCAATGGATATATCTATTTCTGAAAAGATCAGAATTTTTCCACAACAACCTTGCCTACCGTACGGCCGGATTCAAGCAGAGCATGCGCCTTACGCAGGGTAACTGCGTTGATTCCGGACGTGAAGCCGTACCGATAACCGTTAGCCCGGCATATTTAGCCAATTGGATGGCAATTGAACCTACACCTCTGGCAGCACCGATAATCAAAATTTCTTTATTGGCGTTCTCCGAGATGTTCAGAGAAATCCCCAGACGTTCAAACAGCGCCTCCCAAGCGGTTATAGCGGTTAGCGGTAACGCTGCTGCGCGTGCAAAGTCCAGTGTGAATTTTTCCTGAAAAATGCCTTGAATTAGTCAAAATACGACGCTAATCTAGCGAATTGCCGTACTTTTAGCTTATAGGTTCATAGAACATTGAAGGATGATTAACAAGAAAAAAGACGGCTAATTAGCCGTCCTAGCCACGCGTATATTAGAATGATTTGGGGTGAGTAGAGGTGGTTTCAGTTGTTATTTCGGAAGCTCTAGCCGTTCTTTGCCATCCATATATTTGCGCAAAGCCTGGGGAATATAGAGGGTGCCATCCTCCAACTGATGATTCTCCAGCAGCGGGATCAGAATCCTTGGTGTAGCCACTGCGGTATTATTCAGGGTGTGGCAGTATTGCAGCCGCCCGTCGGCATCGCGGTAACGAATGTTCGAACGGCGGGCTTGAAAGTCCAGCAGGTTCGAGGCCGAATGAGTCTCCCCGTACGCCCCTCTGCTCGGCATCCAGGTTTCGATATCGTATTGCTTATGTGTCTTTAGCGACATGTCTCCACTACAGACGGCCACGACTCGGTAAGGTAGCTCCAGCAGTTGCAAAATATGCTCGGCGTTGGCCAGAATTTCCTGCAGGATATTCTCCGACACTGACGTATCATTTCGGCATAAGACCACCTGCTCGATCTTCGAGAACTGATGTACACGGTACAATCCGCGGACATCCCGTCCCGCTGAGCCAACTTCACGGCGGAAGCAAGCCGACATCCCGGCCAGCCGCAGTGGTTCTTCGAGTTCGACGATCTCATCGCTATACAGCGAGACCAGCGAAACCTCCGACGTTCCGGCCAGCCAGCGGTTCTCCCCATTCAGCTCATAGGTCTGGTCCATCCCTCCAGGGAAAAAACCTGTCCGCACCAGCGATTCTGGGCGGACGATCACCGGTACATCCATCACGCTGAAACCGCGTGCTGCCAGTACATCCAACGCCAGCCGCTGCACGGCGAGGTGCAGGTAAAGGCCGGCTCCCTTGAGGACATAGCTGCGGGGGCCACCTGCCTTGACGCCGCGCGGAATATCGATGATATCGTGCAGCTCGCCCAAGGTTACATGGTCGCGCGGCGCGAAGCCAAATTCCGGGACTGCTCCTTGCTGCCGCAGCTCCACATTCTCGCTATCATCGCGGCCGATGGGGGTATCCGGCGATATCGGATTAGGCGCCAGCAGCAGCAGCTCGGCAACTCGGCTGTCCGCCGCGGCCAGATGAACCTCCAGTATGTCTAAACGGCGGTTAATCTCCCGCACCTGTTCTTTCGCGGCCTCGCCCGCTGTAGCCTCACCCTGCCGCAGGTACAATTCAACCTCTTTGGTCAGCCCATTCCGCGCAGCTCTGTGTTCTTCCGTTTCCTGGCGCAGCTTCCGCCGTTTGTCATCCCATTCCAGCAGCTCATCCAGCGGGAAATCCACCTGTTTCCACTTCGCCGTCTTTCTAACGATTTCCTCATTGTCCCTGATCCAGTTCATGTCCAGCATCCGCGTTTCGCTCCTTTTGTCTTAAAAAAATGCAAAAAACGCCCTCATCCATGGGACGAGGAGCGTCAGCTCGCGGTGCCACCCAGGTTGACCGATTTCGCATAAACTACGCATGAAATCGATCCTCTTTGGTCATCGCTATAACGGGCGAAACCCGGTAAACTTAGGGAGCAGCTGCTCCGGTCGCAGACGCCTCACGGTTGGATGCCGTTCATTGGCTTGATCGGGATGTAATATTGTTGCTTAGTATAGCGCAAGAAAGTGGCAAGTGCAAGGGGCAGGCGCACGATAATCATAAGCACCCACTAACCTTTATCAGCAAAGGTTAGTTTGACAATAATGAGCTTCTTTTGTTAGGATTATAACTAATTTAAAGTATTTTAGTCGGAATTAACAGCGTTGACTGTTAACCGGACGGAAGAGGTGTAGAAGTGGCCAAAATTGTAGTCATTAACGGAACGCCATCCCTGGTGTCACGCATCAATGCAGTCATCGAATATGCGGAGGCCAGCTTAAGACAGCGCGGCTTTGAGGTAGAGCGCATTAATGTCGCAGAGCTGCCAGCAGAGGATTTAATTCATACCAAGTTTGAGAGCGAGTCGATCGTCAAAGCAAATGGTCTTGTGGCCGAAGCAGATGCGGTAATCGTGGTCAGCCCCGTTTATAAAGCGTCCTATACAGGTGTGCTGAAGACCTTCCTCGATCTGGTGCCGCAAAAAGGACTGGCCGGCAAAATCGTGCTTCCTCTCTTCATGGGCGGCAGCTTAGCTCATCTTCTCTCCATTGATTACGCGCTGAAGCCGGTGTTGTCCGTGCTGGGCGCGCGTCATATTTTGAGCGGCGTATATGCAGTGGATTCACAGGCTGTCCGGAACGATCAAGGTGAAGTCGAGCTAGTGGAAGAATTGAAGCTGCGTCTGAACGAGGTGCTGGAAGAGCTTGCTGAAGAAACCAACCATAAGGTGGCGCGTAAGGTGCAGGCTAAGCAACTCTGAATCCGTAATCTGCGATAATGGATAGAGTGTGGGGTTCTCAAACCATTCTAATGTATTTTGTACAACAGAATTCAGCGTTATGTCTTTTTGCGAGAAAATAGAACTATTCTATTGTACTTTTTGCAGTCAAATTGTTAATCCACGCTTTCTCATCCGACAGCACGACAGCAAAAAGAGGTCATTCCCACGCTAAGCGTAGAGAATGGCCTCTTTTTTTGAACAGGTTATGAGATTAGTCCAGCTCTTACAAATCGTCGAACCCGTTATCTTCGCCCACCTTACCGTAGTTGCGGGACTTGGCTTCGAAGAAGTCGGTTTTGGTGGAGTTCAGCGCATCGTCCGAGAAAGGCTTGATCCACGGCATGCAATTGACGTCCACACCGGTATAAGCTTTTTCCATACCCATCAGCGTCAGGCGTTTGTTCGCCGTATATTTGATGTAGTCGCTGAGCTCGTTCATATCAATGCCGCGCACATTGGTGAGCGTATAGTGGCCCCAGTTGGTTTCCAGTTCGACCGCACGGTCGATAGTCCGGTAGACATAATCCATGTTCTCTTTAGTGTTCAGTTCCGGGCAATCGACAAGCAACTGCTTGAATACCTCGGCAAAAAAGTAGCAATGCTGGTTCTCGTCACGCTGAATATAAGAGATCATCTGGCTGGTGGACATCATTTTTTGGTCACGGGCCAGATTATAGAAGAAGGCAAAGGTGCTGTAGAAAAAGATTCCCTCCAGAATAAGATCAGCCACCAGCGCATGGAAAAAGGTCTGTCGGGTCGGATTGTCACGGAACTCCTGATAAATATCGGAGATGAACTGATTGCGCTCCAAGAGCACCGGATCTTTTTTCCAATATTCAAAAATCTCCTTCTGCTCGCTATCCGATACGATCGAGGACAGGACATAGGAATAGGATTGGTTATGCACCACTTCCTGCTGCCCAATGATGGCTGAGATAGCTTCCAGGGAAGAGTCGGTAAAATAACGCTTCACATCGCCGACGAACATCGTCTGCATCGAATCCAGTACAGCTAACAGTGAGATATTAATCTTGAACACGCGTTGCTCTTCCGCATCCAGCAGCGGAAACTGCTGGGCATCCTTGGACATCGGAATCTCATCCGCGATCCAGTGGTTCAGCAGCAGCACCTTGTACAGCTTATACATATGCGGCATGCGGATATCATTCCAGTTCAATATCCCTGAGCATTCGCCGTCGATGATGCGTGTACTTTGGTTGGGTGCTTCGGTATTAAATATTTTTTGCAGTTGCATTTCTGCTCACTCCTTATATTCTTGCGCGGTTGATTTGTGTATTTTCTTTAAAATATAGAGCTGGAGTCACGGAGGGGAAGTTTGGAGCTGTAGGAGCGTAGCGATCGCCTTTGTCTCCGGATTTTTACCGCTAATAGCGGCTTAAATCAGAAAATCTGGAGACAACAGCGACCGAAAGCCCAAACATTCCTCGCAGTGACGGCCAAAGCGCCGGATTTTAAAGTTGGAACAGTTTAGCTAGCGCAAGAATCACACTCTTCTATCGTCAAAGCCCGACTCCGCACATAATAAGTGGATTTCAAGCCGCCCTTCCAAGCATTCAGATGCAGCTCCAAGAACTCGGTAGCCTTAATGTCGGGACGCACATAAATGTTGAAACTTTGTCCTTGATCGACGTGGCGCTGACGCGCCGAGGCCATGCGGATCGACCAGTTCTGGTCAATCATAAACGCTGTTTTGTAGTACCAGATCGTCTTCTCAGACAGATCCGGTGCAGGGTTGGCGATCTTGTAGGTTGTTTTCTCCTCGTAGGAGAGCAGCTCATACAGCGGATCGATGCTGGCGGTGGAGCCAGCAATGATTGAAGTGGAGCCATTGGGAGCAATGGCGAACAGCCAAGCGTTGCGAACGCCGTCTGTGGCTACTTCCTGCTGCAGCTCCCGCCATTGTTCAGTAGTTACATACTTGCCTTCCTGTTCGCCGCTAATGTAGCCACGTGAAGTGAAGTAGGCCCCCGTTTCCCAATCGGAACCAGCGAACTTCGCATAACGGCCCTTCTCACGGGCCAGCTCCATGCTCGAACGGACCAGCAGATAGTTGATATGCTCATACAGATGATTGTTATATTCGACGGCTTCTTCAGATTCCCAGCGTATACCCTTCAGGGCCAGCAGATGATGCAGGCCAAAGGTGCCGAGACCGACAGCACGGTATTGACTGTTCGTATATTGCGCCTGCAGCACTTCAATATTGTTAATGTCGATGACGTTGTCGAGCATGCGGACTTGAATCGGCACCAGTCTTTCCAGCACTCCAGCCGGAATCGCCCGGGCCAAATGGATGGAATTCAGGTTGCAGACGACAAAGTCACCAGGGATCTTGGAGATGACGATCCGGGTCTGGCCGTCTTTGGTGACAAGCTCTTCACTTTCGATGACTGTAGCTGACTGATTCTGCATAATTTCTGTACACAGGTTGGAGGAGAAGACCATACCCTGATTGCGGTTCGGATTGGCACGGTTGACGGTATCCCGGTAGAACATATACGGCGTACCGGTCTCCAGCTGCGATTTCATAATCCGTTTCATGATATCGATGGCCGGGACAGTGATACGGGATAACTCCAGATTAGCGGTAGCTTCGGCATATTTATCGCGGAAGGCCCCTTGACCTAGTTTTTCATCGTAGAAATCCTCAAGTCCCAGCGGACGGCCATTCTCATCGGTCCAGCCCATAACCTTCTTCACTTCATGTGGGCAAAAAAGATTCCAGTGCGCACGGGATTCGACAGCTTCCATGAATAGATCAGGCAGACAAACGCCGTGGAACACGTCATGCGCGCGCATCCGCTCGTCGCCGTTATTCAGCTTGAGATCAAGAAAGGCGAGAATATCTTTGTGGAACACATCCAGATAGACCGCTACCGCGCCTTTACGCGTACCGAGCTGGTCCACGCTGACAGCAGTATTGTTCAGCTGGCGAATCCAGGGGATGACGCCGGAGCTGGTATTCTTATGACCGCGGATGTCGGAGCCGCGCGCCCGTATTTTGCCGAGATAGACGCCGATGCCTCCGCCCATTTTGCTGAGACGGGCAACGTCTGTGTTGGAGTCAAAGATACCCTCCAGCGAGTCATCCACCGTGTCGATGAAGCAGCTGGACAGCTGTCCGGCGACCTTTTTACCGGCATTGGACATGGTTGGCGTAGCTGCGGTCATATAGATGTTGCTCATCGCCCAGTAGGCTTCTTTTACCAGATCCATACGTTTCTCTACCGGCTCGCGGTGCATCAGGTACATGGCGATAATCATATAACGTTCCTGCGGAAGCTCCATCACGCGTCCTTCAAAATCATGCGCCAAATAACGGTCAGACAACGTAAGCAGTCCGATATAATCGAACAGCAGGTCGCGTGTATAGTCGATAGAGCTGCCCAATTCAGCAATCTGCTCTTTGGTATAGTGGGAAAGTAATTCTTCGCGGTAAATCCCTTTTTTGACGAGATCGGTAATTAGCGGGTACAGCTCACCATAAGGCTCCTCTGGATAGGCTTTATAGCGCCGGTTGACGGCTGCTTTCTTATAAAGGGTAGTTAGGAGGGAACGCGCAGCGACGAACTTCCAGTCTGGCTCTTCTTTCGTTACCAGCTCTAGCGCACTCATCGTAAAAGCACTGCTGATGTCTTCGCCACTGACTTCTTCACGACGCAATTTCGACTGCACACCGCGCAGCAGCGTTTCTCTGCTTAGGTGATCGAGACCGGACAAGACCCGGTCGGCGTATACGGAAAGGCGGATCTCATCAAAAGCCAGTTGGCGGTTATCGGGTTTCACTACGAGCTGTGGCATAGGTAGTTCATCCTTTCTGATTTGGACTTAATTATGAATATCAAAAATTGATCTATTAGAGCGCAGACGGCTGCCAAAGAATGACCTCCGAACCAGTTATGCTGGCCGGAACGTCAATAATGCGTTGGTTGGTGCTTCCCCGGTAGGGCAGAGTAGTATCCTTCAGTTCTTCGACGAAGCGTCCATCAATCAGCACCTGACACTGCAGGAGCAGCGTCCACTCCGGTGAATCGGGCAGGGCAGTAATTTCTTCGTACGTATAGCCGCTGTAAATCCAGATCGGGAAAGCTGGCAGTGTGGCGCGGAGTCTATGAATGAACTCCACGGCCTCCATCGCTGAAAAGAAAGGGTCGCCGCCCGCCAATGTTAAGCCATCGAGCAAAGGGTTCGCGGCGATCTCCGCAATAATCTCATTTTGACGCGCTAGAGTGAAGACTTCACCGTAGTTGAAATTCCATGTCTCCGGATTGAAGCAGCCGGGGCAACGGTGGCGGCAGCCGCTGAGGAAGAGGACGGCCCGCAGGCCTTCTCCCTCGTTAATCGACTCTGGATAATAGCCGCAAATGTTCATAGATGCTTAACTCTGTCGCGCACCTCAGCTTGCTTGGCGGCATTAAAGCGGGTCTGATAATCCCCAGTTAAATATCCGGTAACCCGGCGTAGACGGCGGATATGTACCGCGCTCTCATGCACACCGCAGGAAGGGCAGTTGGTGCCGATAACACCTTCGTAGCCGCAGCCAGAGCAGCGGTCGATCGGGTGGTTAATGCTGAAATAGCTGACTTGCTGCTCCAGCGCATATTTAATGATTTTGATAAAAGCAGCCGGGTTGCTGCGGGCATTTCCGTTTAATTCGACATAAGAAATAGCACCTGCATTGCAGTACTCATGAAAAGGAGCTTCCAGGCTGATCTTCTGAGCAGCCGCCAGTGTGTAATATACAGGGATGTGGAACGAGTTCGTATAATATTCGCGGTCGGTTACACCAGTAATAGTACCGAGTACCTTACGATCAACTTTAGTGAATTTACCGGACAAACCTTCGGCTGGTGTAGCGAACAGGGTGATATTGAGGTTCAGTTCTTCGCTCTTCCGGTCGCAGAATTCCCGCATATGACGCACGACAGCCAGCGCTTTGGCATGGACTTCCATGTCCTCACCGTGGTGTTTGCCGTACATGGCTTTCATGGATTCCGCCATGCCGATGAAGCCGAGTGAAAGACTACCGTGCTTCAATAGATCACCTACGGTGTCATCGGGAGCAAGCAGCTCGCCGCCTTCCCAGACGCCTTCACGCATCATAAAGTCGGAAGCTTTCGCCATTTGTGCGGCCTGGATACGGTAACGGTGGAGAAGACCTTCCAGTGCAATCTCCATATAATGATTCAGATCGTCGTAGAAACCAGCTTCGTCAGCCACGGTACGGCGATTTGTGGCTATGCCATATTCTAATCCGAGTCGAACCAGATTTAATGTATTAAAGGACAAATTGCCTTTGCCGGAGCAGCGGTTGCGGCCGAAGCGGTCACCGAGCACCCGGGTGCGGCAGCCCATCGTAGCAAATTCAGTATCCGGATTGCTTGGATCGTAATATTGCATGTTGAGAGGAGCGTCCAGATTAGCAAAGTTAGGATAGAGTCTGCGGGCTGAGCATTCCGCTGCTTTGAGAAACAGTTCATAGTTGGGCTCGCCCTGCTGCTGATTAACGCCTTGCTTGCATTTGAAGATTTGGATTGGGAATACAGGTGTTTCACCGCTGCCCAGTCCGTTCATGGTTGCGGTCAGCAAAGAGCTGATCACAAGCTGACCTTCAAGTGAAGTACAGGTGCCGTAGTTAATGCTGGTGAACGGAATTTGCCCGCCAGAGCGGCTGGACATCGTATTCAGGTTATGGATCATGCTCTCGGCCGCCTGAAGGGTTTCGCTTTCCGTTTCCTTCAGCGCATAGCGGAAGGCTCTTGGATACAGCTCGGCCAGATCGGTCCGACTCATGGCAATTTCACCAAGATGCTCACCGGCTTGTCCTTCTTCGAAGTAGCCGAGACCCTTGCGGAATAGCTTGGCGAAGGTTTTGGTTACATAAGGAGCCAGATCGTAATCCAGTTTATTGGCGGATACACCACCGTATTGGGCATTTTGCTGGGATTGAAAAATAATAGCTACCAATGACATAGCCGTCATAATGGAGTTCGGAGGGCGGACGCTGCCGTTGCCGGTATTGAAGCCTTCACGCAGAAGCCGCTCAAACGGGATGAAAATGCAGTTGGTCGTTCCAATGGCGTATTGATCCAGATCGTGCACATATACGACATTCTCTTCAATCGCCTGTACCAATTGTGGTGGCATAGTGAAGTTGCGGGCATACCACTTGGAATATTCACTGCCGAACTTGCTCATTTTACCGGAGAAGCTCTCCCCGTTCAAATTGGCATTCTCACGCAGCATATCCAAATCCGAGCTGTCGATGATGTCACGTCCTAAATGAATAACTTCCTCCAAAAGAACCTCCTGTGCATGTTGCGCACCGCCTAGCCGTTTCTCCAACAGCGTCATTATATTGCTCTCTCCCCTCGGTATATAAGAAAAACTTTCTGACATTATAAAAAGGCATCTCCTGCCGAGGATGGCAGAAAATGCCCGGATGCGTAGCGTAAATATCCTCACAAAGGATATTTGCAGTGGTCTTCATTATGTAGGCCGCATGCGGACACCATTCCTGTTCCTCGCAGGTATAGATCGTTGGTGTCGATAGAAACAGGCAGATTTCCTGGCTTCCGGCGTACCTTCCGGCGCCTTCCCGAGGGGTGTTGTCCCTTAGTGGCGAATGCCGGTAGAAGCTGTCCCAGAGGCTTGCTAAACCTCCGAAGAACAATCCGGTTACAGTGGCGGGACCGCAGCGGATTCTCACCGCACTTCCCTATTAAGCTCTGATTCTCATCAAGGATCAGAGCACCTGTTTCACTATATTTTGTTGTCGTTTGATAAAGATAACCCAATATATAGTGTTTGTAAACAATTTTTTAGGAAACCCGCGCCGCAAGCGACTTCATCTCCAGTACTCCACAATTGATCCACAGGCTGTCCACAGGTCATCCACAATTGATCCACAAGAACCGCTGAAATGATTCATAAATTGTCCGAAAATATGGCACAAAGAGTCCATAATTGCAGTGCGCCTGGCACTGGATATCTCAAAGAGTGAAATATACAGGGCTCAACACTATAATTCAGTTCTTGACCATAACCTAAGTAGTTAAAAGACGTATGGAGCCACTTCTAACGAATGTAACAGAGGTCAGCAATGTTGGATAAAATCCAACAAGCTATAGAAATTTGTGAGAGTCAATTGCAGTAGAAGAGGAGGGGCGGGATAGCTGTCACGTAATTTGTGAGTGAGCCTAGGAGTTGTTACAATAGAGGTAGTAGTTCACATGCTCCATAAAACTATGCGTATGCTTTCGAAGCTAGTTTTGTACGAAGCAGTTCTGAAGGTTAAGCTCACAAAACTAAGCGTATGCTTTCGAAGCTAGTTTTATTGCGAAGTTAATCAGAGTGGCAAATGCTCCATAAAACTTGTGGGAGGTTATCTAATGGCTATTGCTGAAGTAACCGTTATTCCGATTGGAACTGGCAGTACCAGTCTTAGCAGCTATGTTGCCGATATGCAGCGTGTATTGCAGACGATAGAAGGTATTACGTATGAGCTTACATCTATGGGTACGATTATCGAGGGACCGCTTCCGCGTATTCTGGCAGCGGTAGAAGCGCTGCACGAGTCACCCTTCACTGCCGGTGCGCAGCGTGTTTCCACCTCACTCAAGATTGACGACCGCCGTGATAAGACTTCGACAAGCCGCGGAAAGCTGGAATCCGTGGAGCGCAAGCTGCTGGAGAACTAGTATTCTATCACAGTCTAAAAGTGAAGAAATTCAGACTTTTTTAACAATAGAGGAGTGGTCTTGCGTGGCTAAAAAAGTGCAACAGGTAGGTATTCAGATGTACACTCTGCGGGACGAAGCCGAAAAGGACTTTCTAGGCACCTTGCGTAAGGTGGCAGCTATGGGCTACGAAGCGGTCGAATTTGCCGGATATTTTGGTGTGTCAGCTAAGGAATTACGCGAAACCCTTGATGAGATTGGACTGGCTGCGCCTTCTGCACATGTGGGTCTGGACTTCAGCAGTCTGGACAACATGCAATCCGCATTATCCAAGGAAATCGAATATGCCCAAGAGGTCGGACTTCAATATATCATCACTCCAGGCTCTCCTGTGCCAGAGAATCCTACCCTTGACGATGTGACTGCGCTGATTCCTTTTTTTGAGAAGGCTTCTGAACTGGTTCGGGCGGCAGGAATGAAATATGGCTATCATAACCATGACTTTGAATTTAAAAAGGTAAACGGTCAAGCCATTATCGACCTGTGGTTGGAACGTATTCCAGCGGAGCATATGATAGCAGAATTCGATTTGGGCTGGGTGCAGGTGGGCGGAGCCAGTCCGGCTGAGTACGTCTCCCGTTACGCAGGCCGCGTACCGCTGGTCCATATTAAAGATTTCGGAGCCGATCATAAGGAAACCGATCTGGGACTGGGCACAGTCGATTTTAACAGCATCTTCGAAATTGCCGATCAAGCCGGAATTCTTTATTATCTGGTAGAGCAGGAAACATATGCTTCCTCTTCACTAGAGAGCGCCAAGGAGTCACTGGACTTTTTCCGTAAACGTAACCTGCTCTAAGACGGATATTGAATGTTTATAGTAATTCTTATCTTTTGAAATAGGGTTGTGTTTTCTGTTGAACGCAGTATAATTAGCTTGTTTGACAGAAAAACACCTTGTTCAAGCTGGTGTGGCTCAGGGGTAGAGCAACGCACTCGTAATGCGTAGGTCGGGGGTTCAATTCCCTTCACCAGCATCTTTAAGAACTCAATCGTGGCGCGGCTTTTCGGGATTTCGGAGGCCGCGCCACTTTTGTTGAAAATGCTGATTTTCTAACATTCTTCTAACCTTTACTCAAGTAAAGTGGTTGTTTCAGTTTCTTCCTGCACTTCGTGGCGGCCTCCTAAGATGGAGTCACCAATGCCCCGAAGGACCGCCTCCTGCAGATTTGGCAGTACATGAGAGTAAGTATCCAAGGTAACATTGATAGAGGAGTGCCCAAGTCTCTCCTGGACGATCTTGGGATGAACACCGGCCTTTAGGAGCAAGGTTGCGTGAGTATGCCGGAGATCATGGAATCGGATGTTTGGGAATGATGGATATCCCTCAGAAATCTGCTTGAGTATCCGATAATAATGCCGCATTAAGAGGCGTGGTCCTAATGGTGTACCGATACTGGTCTGGATAACCAAGCCAGAATCCTTGTGAATTTCATTGTTTTCTAGCTCCTGCTCACGCGTATCTTTATGACGGGTCAATAGACGCACTGTGCTTTCGAATAAGGCGATGGAGCGTATGCTACTGTCATTCTTTGTATCATCCATTTCATGGCCCTTCTCAGCCAGTGTGTAGGCCTGTCGAACGGATATGGTCTTGGTCTGTAGATCAGTATCTACCCATCGAAGAGCCAATATCTCACTTTGTCGCATGCCTGTGGAGGCTGCAAGTTCGAAAGCAACGAAATATTGATTATCAGTAGCGGCATCCAAAAATATCTTTAGTTGTTCTTCATTCCACACTTGAAACTTTGTCTTTTTCCCTTGAGGCAAGGCCACGGTAGATGCTACATTGTGTGGAATCTCTCCCCATGTTACCGCTCGGTTAAGTGCGTCCATGATCAGTACATGAGCCTTCTTGATCGATCCAACCGATAGAGTCTTAAGTAGTGTTTTATGATAAAAATCATGCAGATCCTGTGGCTTTAACTTCGCCATTTTCTTCTTTCCCAAATGAGGGATAATGTGTTTGTGAACAAGCCACTCGTAAGATTTCCATGTCCCATATTTCACTGATGTTTTTTTATCCTCTAGCCAGGTTTCCATAATCTCGCCAAAGGTTTTTTTCGACGGCTCTACATATGTCCCATTCTTCAGCTTTGAAAGAATATCTGGCATTGCATTTTCAGCATCTTTTTTTCGCTCATACCCGGAGAGCCATTTTTGATTTCGTTTTCCGCCGTTGTCATCCTTATCAAAATCTACAACGATATAATACTTCTTTCCTTTTTTTGCTATGTGCCCTCTCATAATAACCCCCTAAAAAATTGCGAACTAAAAATTAAGCGCATCATCCATAGCCTCCACTGGTAGATAGAGTCTGTTTGCTTCCTGACCATACCTTGTGGCGATTCTTTTCATATCTATCGTCATAGCTCGTTCATGGGCAATAGAAAGGTCTCCTGAATATACTACCGCACCGTCTCGAAGTGAGTATGAATATGGATCGACGCTTTTTATGGAATGATCGACTTCAATGTACAAAGGCTTCTCCCAGTCGAATCCTCCGCGTTGTTCTATGACAAGGGTGTGAGGGCGGGAGAGATCGTCTAGCCCATACATTCCTTTAATGACAGGATGCGTACTTACTAAGTATGAAGGGTTCGCTTTTCGAGATGCCGCAATATATGTACTGGTGGTGGATAGGTACTCAGTTCCGGAAATCCGTTCGCGAATTTGTCTTAAACGTCGCATAGCGTATGCTGGAGGGATATGGAATATGGACCCAATATAACCCGCTGCATGCTTTCCTGACTTAGGAAGAGACAACTTCTCCAGCATAAAGAAGGGGATAGAAGCGTACAAGCTGAATCGCTCAGCATCTGCTTCCTGCATTTGCTGGAAAAGATCCGGCATGTTGCGCTGATCACCTGAATGACGGACAATGTGACCTAACTCATGGAAGAAACTTCTTCGTTGTTTATCAGGTATGTCATTGCTGGAAAGAAAGATAATCCGTTGTTCGTTGTCTGAGAATGCTTGTGACTTTGTATTTGTGACTTCTACATTGAAAATAGCTGTAAGATTATCGATAGTCAAATCCCAAGAATTAAGTAGTTTATTTTCCACGTAAACATCCTCAATTGATTGCTCCAGTGGAGTCTTAAAGTATTTTGATAAATCCATTTCAATTCCCCCATAACAGGAACGTGTGTTCCGTTTTTAGTGTAAAAAGAAAAGCCACTAATGGCTTTTCTTTTTACACCATTAAACTGGCCTACAATTAACTTATATACATAATATAACATATCATAAAAATTCAATAAAAAGAATGTATGTTCTTATTTTTAGAAAAGAAAAATCCAGGTTTCCCTGGATATGTTTTTTTATTTGTTTTTCTCTGCTTCTCTAGATGCACGTTCTTTCATTTCCCGATACCGGCGTACTGCAGCTTCGGCTTCTTCAAGCTCATCCGCTGTCCATCCCTTTGGGCCGCCAAAAAAGGAAAGGTTGAATTCCTCTTTTTTTCGTATGGTAGTTCTACCTAATAAATAGTCCGTGTCACATTCGTACAAATCAGCAATCTGTGAAAGAGTCACAGTGTCAGGATCGCGGTAATCGCGCTCATAGTTAGAAAGCACAGTATTTGTGATTCCGATTTTCTCGGCTACATAAAGTTGAGACCAGCCTTTACGCTCCCGTTCTTTTTTTAATCGCTGTCCTAAACTCATAGATACACCACCAGTAGTTTAACTTAATAACTATGATATCTGTTTTTCACTTTACGTTAAACATATTACACAAGAAGTTGAAATAAGCGTTGACTTTCACTTTTAGTGAATATATAATCAGCCACATAGAGTTACACTTTACGTGGAATAAGGTGGTGGGGAAATTGGAGTTGCATAATAAAATTCGAGACATTAGGAAATCAAAAGGTGTTACTCAAACATTTGTTGCAAAGCATACAGGATTGACAATTTCGAATTATAATATGAAAGAAAATGGTAAAAGGCCCATTAGCACCGGTGAATTAGAGATAATTGCTGCTGTATTAAAGGAGCCAGTTGGAAATTTTTTTAATTAAAAAATACACGTAAAGTTGAATTCACTGCTAAAAAATGATTCAGAAGGAGGTCAAGACATGCAACAGGATAGCAAACCCTTTTCCGAGACGGATGTTATCACCGTTCCGGAACTGGCAACACGGTTGAAGGTTTCCAAATTCCAGGCATACGAAATGGTATCTATTCATGGGTGTCCGGTGTATGAACTGGGTGGTGAACGCCAAAAACGTATTATTTGGGGCGATTTCCTAAATTGGTTCAGATCACATTATGTACGGCAGTGATAACAATCTCCTCAGCACTACAATCATGCCCTACTTTTAACTATATCATACATGGATAAATATCAAATAGAAGGGAGAAGAAGAGTTGGGGATTTTTAATATGATAATGGATATTGAGATGTGTTATTACTCGTAGACAGTGAAATTAACAATTGAAGAAGGAACGGAATGAGTTATTATACGGCTCCGGTGAGTGACATTAAGTTAAAAAACTTTATTTGAACATTGAGCTCAAAAAGCTTGAACGCGCCTGTATGTAAAAAGTCACCAGCTATATAAGCTGAAGTCTTCGACGTATCCAGTTTGCCTAACTGCTGTATCTCCAGCAGTTAGGCAAATAATGAAAGAAGGATCTAAATGATAGTAAAGAGGTTATTTGAGAGTGATAGGGACCAGTACTTAAGCACCGTGGAATTTTGCCAGAGTATACCCCAATGCAGCTTAACGCAAAATTGCGTTCAGTCTAAACCATCAATGTATGAGGTCCTAATTCGACTTCAATTATAAGTGGGATGTATATGTATATCTTGCTGAGTTGCCTCCACTTCT
The DNA here is from genome assembly GCF_022369515.1 of Paenibacillus sp. 19GGS1-52. NCBI lineage: Bacteria > Bacillati > Bacillota > Bacilli > Caryophanales > Paenibacillaceae > Paenibacillus > Paenibacillus sp. 19GGS1-52. The sequence goes on along the minus strand of NZ_CP059724.1, from coordinate 6,621,767 downwards.
TGAAGCAGAGCTTTGGAGTCATTAATAGAGGAACAGGAGTAGGGACCATGGGGAAGTTATATAGCATTGCTCAGCGGCTGGTGGAGAAGTCACAAGAGATCGATGTAATTAAGGATCAACGGCGTTCTTTGTTCTCAGAAGTAAAGGCCAATGAAGAGGAAATCATTCAACTGCATTACGAAATGGAGTTTAAACGGCTTGAATACATGTACTTGAAGCAAGAGCAAATCAAGGAACTGAAAAAGCATAAGGACGTTTACAACCCACAAGTCTATCAACAGCAACTCAAACGTCTGGAAGCCATCACAAATCGTTGTATTTCGTCCATACTCAAACGGCTTTTTGAAGGAGGTTACGGTCAGGAATTGAAAAAGCGTGGGCTTGTGAAGGAGTACATAACAGCAAGTCCAACTAATTTGCAACAAAGGTGTGATTCAAGGTGACTTTGTTTACGAATGACCCTTCATTTGGAGGGTGTCAGAAGAGTAAGGGGAATAAATTAGAGTTTGCCGAAGCGCTGTCCACCAGATATATGCAGCTTACCGCCTTGGCCGATGTTACAAAGTTTTTGACTGATGATCCAGAGCATCGAAAAGCGGTGGAAGATCTTCACCTTTTACGGACAATTATTCTAGATCTTCCGGAAGACATTCTGGACTTAGTGAAGCAGCGTGTTTCCTTGTAGGTGAGGTGGATAAGCTGCGGATTTATACTGAACGCAATTTTGCGTCCAGTTCGATGTAAGGATAGGAGCTCTGTGTGTAACCACTCAACGCAAAATTGCGCTAAGCCCAATGAAGAGAACGGGGATGGAGATGTGAAGTCCTTAGTAAACGATAAGCCACTAACCAAAAGTATGGTTGGTGAACGGATTTGGGCCATAAAGTCGGTTGATACAGAGGTATTTGAGCGAGAGCTTGAAGTGTATTTTGCACGGGGCTATCCAGGGTTTAGGGTGGTATCCCATGACTATCCCTATATCTTTTTGAGTGACGAAAGAGCTACAGATTCATTGAGATAGATCTAGCTAGCTTAAGCTAGTTTGATTTTTAATGCGGGACAAAAGGGGAGGCCTCTGAATGTCTCACAAATCAAAGGAGGAAGGCAATATGGAGCAATGGAGCAATAATGCTTGCCTTGGATATATCCGCGCGGCTCTGGAGCGTAAAGGCTGGTCTGAAGAGCGGATCAAAGAGGTTACAAATGCTGTATATTTCGAATTTGACTTTAAAACGATTCAGGAAGCGGCACGAATCTATGAAAGATCATTTGACTAAACAGCCTTTGATGGTAGGGATAGGCATTCGTACAGAAATATCATAAATCATCTAACAACGCAAGGAGTGTATATATGGGAAATAGGAGTTCACTGCCAGTGATTACGGGGAGAGCAGCTGCTGAATATCTGCAAGACTGGTTACATATCTCTGCGATTGTGAAGGTCGTGTCGGACGACAGGAAGCATCTGTATTTCAGAGGCAAAGATCAAATCGGAAGACGGATGGAATACCGTGTGGAAACTGTGGCTGAGGCTGATTACCACAACATTTACGAACGAATTCCAAATCCGGAACAACCGGAAGCGTGGGAATGGACCGATGCGATCGCTGTGAGGCGGAAGGGCTGAAGGTAGCCAATTGACACATTTGGCTGTGCTCACTGGCCTCTACGATGAATAACCGCCTGATGATGGCTGGAGGGATACCAGCCGAAACCTACCGGTCAGTGCCGGGAAGGTCGCGGAATCCGCCATAGAAGGAAGGAGATCCCATCCCTATGTATAGAAAGGCATTGGATTCATGAGAACTACATTAGAAGGGTGGATGTTAATGACAAACGGACTTAAAGTTCATTCGCTTGCAGCAAACCAGGAAGAGAGCAGTCATTTTGTCTATGTGGAGAATGGACAAGCCATGACAGACAGTCGGAGTATTGCGGACAAGTTCGGCAAGCGTCATGCGGATATTTTAAGAAGCATTAAAACAATTGAATGTAGTCCCGAATTTACTGAACGCAATTTTGCGCTAAGTGAGTATATGGACAAATCGGGAAGAAAGAATCCGTATTACAAAGTGACTCGTGATGGCTTTGTGTTCCTGATTACAGGTTTTACCGGCCGTGAAGCGGCGAGGTTCAAAGAAGACTATATTGCCGCCTTCAATCAAATGGAAATCCAGTTACAAGCGCTTGCTTCGGCGCCAGCGAGTCCTTTGTTCATTAGCGAAGAGGCCTTTACGCAAATGAAGGAACGCGTACAGGAAGTGGAGCAACAACTGGACCACGTATTCAAGGAGGTCACGCTGAAAACCGTGGAGCAGAAGAGGCTGCATGCTGCCATTGGGCACAGGGTGATATTGTTGGCTAATTCTCCAAGCCGGAGGCCGGGAGTCTATAGGCAATTATATCGAGCAATCTATACCGAATTTGAGGTTTCCAGTTACAGGGATATCCGCAAAGAGGATTTGGAGAAGGCGCTGCACTATGTGGGAGCTTGGAGACCGTAGACTGAACGCTGCTCAGCGCTCAGTTGTCAGGCCTTCATGCACTGAACGATTCTATGCGTCCAGCCGACTGAACGCAGTCTTTCGTTAAGCATCTCCTACTCATCACAGGATGAACGCAACATTGCGCTCAATGTTCATAGCCATAGAGAACGCATTTCTGCGCTGAGCTCGGGAGAGAGACTGAACGCACTTTTGCGCTCAGTACTAAGGAATAGAGGGAGGTGAGGAACCCTTGCCTGAAGACATGACATTACCACTGCTGGCAACCATCTGGTTTGAACGTAGCCTACTGCAACATCACGTGCTGGTAAAGAACATTATGCGAAATGAATATAAAAAAAGGTGCATAAGCACTACCCATGCTTATACACCCATCCAATTAGTGAAGTGATTATCTCATGAAAGTTTCGATAGCGCAATCCTGCCACTCAGCGCAATTTTGCGTTCAGTATTTAACCTCGAAAGGGAGGACTGAACGGTGAAGCTTCTGGAGCAAATGGACTTGTTTGATGTGATGGATAACCGGATAGAGCCGCCGCCTAGGGTTTTGAATGGCGTGTATTACGAGCAGGCAACTGGCAACTATGTTTCCTTTGTTTGTGGGCGCAGACATTATGAGATACCCGCCAAAGGCTGCGGATTGAATCGGGAGTGGCAAGAGAGAACGAAACGAGAGCGGGCTATTTAAGCCGAATAGGATCGTAGGAGGGGATGCCGTGGATTCCAGTGTTAATCCTCAGCCAACGGATGCACACATACGAATATCGCATGAAATACACCGAGAGCTGATCCGGCGGAAGTTTTCTCAGCGTCAGCGAGATGTCATTGATTTTATACTGACTCTGAGCTGGGGATGCGGGAAGCCATCGGCAATCATTCCGGAATTGAAGAATTTTGAGGAATCCGGTATTCGTAAAAATCATATACGTGAAGTTTTAGATGGTTTAGTCACAGGGAACATCATCCTTTGGGATAAAGTTATGAATATTTTCCAACTCAATAAGCATTACGATCAGTGGACGATTGAGACTGTGTCTAGTTCTACGAAAAAATTCAATGAGTTGATTAATTTGAATTTGGCTCGACCTTCACCCAATTTGCTGAAGCTGTCGAATCCCAAAAAGGGAACGGAGTTCCCGAAAGAGGAACCGAGTTCCCAAATAGGGGATCAAGTTCCCGAAAAGGGGACCGAGTTCCCGAAAGAGGAACCGAGTTCCTCAAAAGGGTACCAAGTTCCTGAAAAAGGAATCGGGTTCCCGAAAAAGGAACAATCCAGTTCCCAAAAAGGGAACCGAGCAGTTCCCAAAAGGGGAACCGTTAGACGCGATTATCCCAGTCGTATCAACGGGTTCAGCGTTTCTAAAGCTAGTATTAAAGCTAGGTTTAAAAGAACTACTACTACAAGAACTACAAGTACAAGTGAGCCTGCAGCTGTATTGAAGAATGAGTACTCTTTTGAAATCGTCTCTACAGATTACAAAAACAACTTCTTGGCAGGAGGCAGGGTTAATTCGTTTGACGTTACGGATCTGCAAACCCTGTTCGACACTTACGGAGGAGAATGGCTGCACTCAGCCATGAGAACGGCCTATCGACTGGGTCCAGACAAACGGAATCTAGGATACGTCAGTGGCATTCTAAAAGGCTACCGTGAGCGAGGAGGCATGGATACAAATCAACCCAAGAAAGAATCTGAATCCTCGGTGCCTCCAGCAAAGCCAAAGAAATACGGGGATTCGCGGAACGAGAGCGGCAGAAGGGGAAAGCCTCAGATTGAAATCTATACGCAGCCCCTTCAACCTCCTACGGCTGCAGAAATTGCTATGCAAGAGGAAATGATCGCTGAATATTTGGCTAGAGCTGAAGCCGATGAGAAGCGAAAACAAGAAAATCAAGGTCAAATGGAGAGGCTTTACGCTGGGGAAATCAAATAGAACATGGGAATAGGGCTTCGTGTTCTAACTAACGGAAGGGAAGTCAGAGCAACTATGAAAAATGCCAAAGAATCGAAAAGGAACCGGGGATTACGGCCTACACGGCGGCAAAAGCAAATGATCAGTCTGCATCGGCTGACTCCTGAAAATTGGCTGGTGTTGCGTGCCACGCCAGATCAATTGGAACTGTTGCACAAGAAGAAGGGGACTACACGCTTTGTGAACTGCCAGTAGTGGATAGATCAACATAAACCCATTGGACTTTGGAGGAGAAGTAGGTTCCAGAGCTGGAGAGTTATGGCGTTTTCACAGAACATACGCTCTCTTATTACGGGTAGAGAAGCGATCAAAGGAGAATCCATTTGGAACAGAAAAACACCATTCATTACAAGACGGCAGCTGTTTTATTCGGTGGCATCGGCGGGGAATCATCAGGATTGCTACAATCTCAAGTCGAGTACGGGGGCAAGCTGTATAAATTCAAATTGCTATGTTCGATTGACAGCGATCCGGTGGCTTGCCGCAATCATGATTTGATAACAGGTGAGAAGACAGCAGTCGTGATGGATTTGTTCCGCAGGTGGCAATATGCAGCCTGGCATGGGCAACAGCCGCCAGCGAACTGGCGAGAAATGACACCTTGGGATCTCTGGCTGGCCTTTGGACAGCAGGTGCCATTCTTCCTCTTTACCTCCCCGCCGTGTAAGGGGCTGAGTGGGCTGTTGCCACAGGATAAAGCCAACTCGGATAAATATCAGGCCCTCAACTTTCTAACGGTTAGTGGGCTGGAACTGGCGTTGCAAGCTTGCGACGAATACGGGGGCAGCGTACCTGCAATTATTCAAATGGAAAATGTCCCGAGAATCAATACCCGAGGCCAAAAGCTACTCAAACAGATCAAGAAACTGCTTCGGAAATATGGCTACGCGGTCAGCATCCGTGCAGATCACAACCTTGGGGAAATCGGTGGGCTTGGACAAAACCGTGTTCGCTTCCTGATTATGGCCCGGCATGAAGCACAGATTCCGAACGTGATTTATTATCCGGAACGAAAACCCCTGCGCACCATTGGGGATATCATTGGACCTCTGCCATTTCCGGGAGATACCGTAGCTGGAGGTCCCCTTAATCGAATGCCCAAGCTTGCACGGAAGTCATGGGAGAAGTTGATGGCCATCCCTGCAGGTGGGTATTGGCGGGACTTGAACACGTTTGAATATCAGAAATACCGTTTGCTGCACGAACCCCGGAGTGGAGCCTGGGCGGTGGAGGGTTGGAACCAAACGAGTCGGACCGTAACCGGAGGGGCTGGAGTCGGCCGAAGTAACGGTGCTGCCGCTATTTCAGACCCGCGCATGAACCTGGGAGGAGGTACATACTCGACGATTTACCGGTTGGTGAGATGGGAAGAAGAATCGCCGTGTGTAACCGGTGCGACAGGCGCGAACAATGGAGCTTTGAGTGTTGCCGACCCCAGGTTATCGGAGCGTGACAGTCGCCACCCCGCAGCTTATCGGGTTGTGAGAGACGATGAGCCGGCCCCCTGTGTGACAGGGACCAGATTTGGAAGTGGAGCGATAGCGATCTCGGATTCAAGGGTGAACGATCGAGTGGGCCGATATACGAATCAATTCAAAATGCAGTCTTGGCAGGAACCCGCGAAGACGGTCACCGGAGATACGGATATCCAAAGCGGTGCTCAACTTATCTCTGATCCGCGTTGTAAGACGATGCTGCAGCCGGATTGTTACGGGGTGCAGGTATGGGATAAAGCCTCCAAAACGATCCGGGGCGCTTCACGGATTATGCAATCGGCCTCTAGTATTGCGGACCCCAGAATGAAGTGTACCCCTCGGGCGGACACCATGGGTGTGCAGGCTTGGGATAATCCGGCCAAGACAGTCACAGGCACGGCAGATATTCATTCCGGGGCTGCTGCAGTTGCTGATCCAAGAATTCCAGAACCGGACGAGCGGTGCATCATGATTATTATTGCCGAAGATGGGACGTGGCACCGACCACTAACCACGTTTGAAATGGCGATGCTGCAGAGCTTCCCGCAATTCCTTCCGGACGGAAGACCCTTTCAACTGGAAGGCTGCTCGGATGCTAAAGCGAGAGAGTACATCGGGAATGCGGTGCCGAAGGATGCAGCGGAGGAAATGGGCAATGTTGTGTTGCTGGCGGGTGCGGAAGCAGAGGCAGGAGTTTCCTTTGAACTGAGCTGGAATGCAGTGTGGGTGGTTCCGCAGGTAGAGCCTATGACTATTGTGGTGCATTGATCTTGCTGCCTGTGGGCAAGTTGACTGCCGCCGACAGCCGGGAGATCCGCGACCTTCTACGAAAGTTTCTACGTGAGGATCTGCTGAAGATCGCTCGGGACTATGTAGGATTTGCGGAATATCAAGGACGGCCTTGTGAACTTACGCTGGAGCTAATCAACAGCAGAACGGATGAACAACTGCGGAAGTTCATTTTTGAGAGAGACTACCCCGGCTACAGCTGGAGAGGGCAGACAAACACTGGGCATCTTAGCCCCGGAAAGGAGACAGGTGATGAAAGTACAGCGAATTCTGCACTATCCCGGAAGCAAATGGAGCATGGCAGACTGGATTATTAGTCACATGCCGCCGCACATCACGTATGTGGAGCCTTTTTTCGGCAGCGGTGCGGTGCTGTTCACCAAGGAACGCAGCCAACTGGAAACCGTGAATGACATCGATGGCGAAATCGTTAATTTATTCCGTGTGATCCGAGAACGTCCGGATGAGCTTGCGCATGTGATTCGGTGGACACCGCACGCTAGGCAGGAATACTACGAGAGCTACGTGCCGGATGCGGATGAGTTGGAGCGTGCACGGCGACTGGTTGTTCGTCTGTGGCAGGGCAGAGGGGGCAAGACCGCGCACCGTACCGGCTGGAGAAGCATGATTGAGCGTAATGGACCCTTGCCTGGTAAAGAGTGGCTTGCTTTTCCAGAGAAGATTCATGCGGTTGCAGAGCGGCTTCAAGGCGTGCAGATCGAATGTCAGACCGCTTTAACATTACTGGAGCGCTATAGACGGCCAGGAGTGCTGATCTACGCAGACCCACCGTACATCCAAAGTACACGAACCACCACGAGTTATAGGTGTGAAATGACAGACGCTGATCACAAAGAATTACTGGAGGCGTTGGATGCTCATCCGGGACCTGTGCTACTCAGCGGGTATGCTCATCCAATGTATGATCGTAAACTTTCGCATTGGAACAGAGAGGTGAAGAACGTCAAGGCTGAGGGCGGGGCAAGCCGGACGGAAGTCCTCTGGATCAACCCCATTGCGGCCGTGCAGGTGGGGCAGTTACAGCTATTTTGATTTTTTGGGAAGGAGGGATCTGTACCATGAGCCAGCTCTCCACTAAGCCTATTCATCCTCGCGCCATGGACATGATTAACAGGGCCATCCGGCCACTGATATCCCCAAGTAAGGGATGCAGCATTGACCGCCTGAAAATGTACGTGTGTCCGGATGCGGTCATCGCCAAATACGAGTCCATACAAACCTCCTTCGGATCACTGCGGATCACTACTAACCCGTATGTGACCAAAGGTGTGGCTTATGTGGTGGAAGATCCGGGACGCGGCGAGATCGCATTTGCCTGGGTGAAGCGCTAATACAGGGCCATTCAAAAAATGAAGGAGGAGTACTATGCCAAACGAACAAGGGCGGTATAACAAGCAAGAAGTGCTGCAATCCGGTCTGCCGTATTACATTCCGCGTTCCAAGCGTTGGGAAGGCAAGGGTTATTCCTTTGCCATCCTTCTAACCAAGACGCGTTGTCAAAAGCTCGGCGTGCCTATCTTGGGTACACCTCATGCTGAAGCTCCATCAGCTTTTCTCTTTAGCGCCAATGCTGGCGCAGGTTCACCAGATACGCAGCATCGGTATGTTGCACTGTATGACCGTACGGATGCCTATCCCGAGATTAAGGGAAAGCTGTTGCCACATGAAATGATGAAGGCTTAGACCATAGGGGGGGAGGTAAGCGGTATGAAAGTGAAAATTATTGATCCTGCACATGCATGTTCTGGTCAAGAACTTGAGGGTGGAATCATCTATCTGGATTACTATCATCGGGGAGGAAGGCCCGATCTGTACGAGGTGAGATCGCCTGCAGGTAAAACATATCGTCTGTTAACGCATCAGATCGATGAAGCGCATTATGAAGCGCAAGAGATCAGCGAAGAAGTAGAACGTTTAGGTGCTAACGTTGGTGACACTGTACTTATTATTCATTCAGGCAGCGGTGGATGCAACCGGGATTTTGATTGGAAGGCACCTCATGTGATCACGAAGATTGATGGTTCAGGTCATGTGGAGTTCGATCATAGTGCTGCCTTCGGATTTCGTCCAGATGTTCAACTCTTATCCAAAGCGGAGCTGGAAAAGAAGGATTAACCCGAATGCGAATGACAATGATTTAGGTGATTTTTGTCCAAGTAGAGTACGCAAAGGGGGGACGGTGAATGATTTGCCTTCATTGCGGCAATCGGTGCTATGAAGTAGGAGAGAATTCCTTTCAGTGCAGCGTATGTCATAAAGATTTTGAACAATGTACTTGGGATTTCGAGTTGGGAGAGACAGAGAACATACCCAGGGGGGAGTGTGGAGAATTGAAGAACTTTCAAGTTACAGAACTTAATATTTCATCGGTTCCGGTGGACTGGTTATATGCCAGGTATCAGCGATTGCAGAAAGGAAGCAAGAACAAACCATCGCCTGCCTTGCTGCAGGAACTGGAGATCATTAAAAGATACTTGGACAAGTCCGGGAAATCTACATGCAATGAATTTCAGTCGCCTGAAGTTGAACAGATCGAACTGAATATTCCTATAGCGATCCGACAGCAGTATGTAAGCATCGTGGAGTACCGGTTGAAAGAATATTATCAACTGACCAAACGCAAAAAATGGTTGGAAATCGAGGTGCGGCAGCTCCGGCCTCATGAACCTAAGGTAACGGCTGCTTATGACCCTACTGGGGTCAGCGCGAGATCCGGTTTTGCTAAATCTTCCACGGAACAAGCGGTGATGAACATGTTTGAGAAGGCAGACAAGCTGGAAGATGAACTGTGGGAAGTTGAAGGGCAAATGTACCCGGTGGAACGCGCTTTGCGTAGCTTGAATTATGAACAGTTGATGTTAATCGAATCTAAATATTTTTGCCGTGAAGAAGCATTGGACGATTATCTAATGATCAAATTCAACTGGTATCGGGCTAAATACTACTCGGTGAAAAAGACTGCGCTGATTTTATTAGCACAATCACTGCGAATTGTGTAATTCATTAGAGTTTGAAGCAAAGTGATTCTATTTATGCTCCGAAGCCATACCCAGCGATGGCTTCTTTGTTTTTAACAAAATAGTTTTTTAGAATGATTAGAAACTTGAGTTTCTAGATATGTAATAATAAGATATTTAAGTTTAGGAAATAAAGCTATAATTGTATCATTAACAATTCTTCGTATATTTCCTTATTTAGTAGATAGTTTTAGGTGGAAGAAATGATATTTATTTGTATTGTACGTAATAACTTTAGCGAGGGGAAGTTTTTATGAGTCGACAGATTCAAGTTATCCCGCAACGAATATTTCATTTGGGAACCGTATTTGGAATTGTTGTAGTGTTGGGAATAACGGGTTGGGTTATGAGTATTATATGTCAATGGTTTAATGTTTTTCCTATAGCGAACCCCGGAGTCATACTGATCACTTTATGGCAAGTTCAAACTGCATTAATTATGTCCTCCATTAGCATCCTAGCTATAATTGTGGGTTTCAATAAGGAACGTATTTATGGATTCAGACTGACTGAGTATTTAAGCACTAATATAACTATTAAGAAGAAGTTTAAGTTACCCTTGAATTTTTGGGATGAGATAGCTTTGGGATTGTCGTTAGTTCCTCTTAATTATATTTTTGTGATAACTGAAAGTATAGCAGGAGCATGCATTCTCCTTATAGGAAGTGTGCTGTTGATAGTTCACTTGCTACATACGATTTTGGGTATGCTTACAAGCAGTCAGAATACGAAGGAAGGCATCAAGTTCTACATATTGAATAAGGTTAAACAATCAATAGAACTGGAACAGAAAAGTGAGGTGTGAATATGAAAAATTATCTTAATCAGTTATTTTATCATACGCTCGATGCAATAAGGGATCGAGATAGAGCTTTATTTGAGGAGAATTCTGATTTATGGTTTGATATTGTTTCAATCTGTTTGGAAAATAGCGAAAAACCTGAACATTCTTTATTAATAGAAGACTTGTCTTTTCAGTTGAATAAAATAATAATAATGCTTTTAGAAGAGAGACGTTTCAAGGAAGCGGCGAAATATTTAATAAATATATATAAAATATGTATGTCCTCCAATTCAAAAAAAAATGAAAGTGGGGGATATGTTCTAGATATGAGCGAGAGTTTAAGGCATTTTATGTATGAAATTAAGAATGCGAGCAGGCTTGAGGATATTATGGGGATGGATGTTTTAGGCGTATTATCGCATTACTTTCGAAGTATTGGGAATCACGATAAATACTCACCAAACATTGAAGTTAGTAAATATTACTCGTGGTATCTCACTCTTCTTGTAGAAAATGTAAATATTACAGAGCTTGAAAAAAGCAAACTTATCAATCGTTTGTTTGAAGATGTATTTCTCTTAAAGTATAACATTGGTGCGAATGAGAAAATTAAAAACCAAGTTTATATTAAGACTATTTTGAATCTTTTTAAAATATGTATTGATAAGCAACAAAAACAAATTTTCATAGATCTGAGTTCTTTGGTGAACGAAGAGTTTACAAATCAAACTCAATATGATTACTTAGGGAGTATATACTATACGATCACCGCTTACCTGTATTATTTAGCATTCAAAGAACCTCTTATAAATGAATCTGATCGAATAGTGTATGCCTCATATCTTAGTGCGTCAAGCGAAGGAAAGGTAAGCTTATTAACTTACATTAAGTTATTCTCGGCTGATAGCTGGAAGTACTATATGCCTGTTAAAAGCGAACTTGATGGATGGGAAGTTTTTCCAATTAAACAAGCGAAAGCAATAATTATGGGATCAACCGTTGAACAGTTTTTTCTTTTCAATAGTATGTTTGTTCATCATTCTGATCGGGATGTCGAAAGGAATTCATATGATATTTTTGTTGAGGATCAATTATTTTCATTTTTAACTTATTATAATAAAGCAGAATTATCTCTTGTTTATAAGGAGGAGTTCCGTAAGTTCATCTTATGGATGGAAGAAGATTTGAAAGAAGGAGAAGAAGAGTTACGTCTATTTGGTGTAAAAATGCGAGAGGTCTATAAACGTATTCAACTGAGTAAAATCGTCATATCCAATCAGCAAAAAATAAACATAAATCTATTTATATCATCAGTTAAAAAAGCCTACTACAACCATCCTATAGTTCAACTTAGCACTATAAGTGACTCACAAAGCTTAAGGGAAATAACTTTTTTTACATCAAAATTTCCTCGTGAATTTTTTGATGAGCATTCAAGATTTGATGACTTTAAACAGTATATGTACAAGAATATAGAAAACAAATTGTTTTATGAATTAGATAAGCACAAAGTACCAATACTAGAATTAAACATATCGAATAATAACAAGTTACAATTGCTTATCGATACTTTAGAGGGACAACAAGATGAAATACCTTTCGATATGCTCATTCCAAGTATACAAAGAGAGAATAAATTTCTTTATTATGGAGAAAATCAAGAACTCTTAGAAAGAATTGATAAACTCGAACAGAATATGAATAAGACCGAATCAATTAGTTCTTTTCATTCTCTATACTATAATAAAAATTGTATTTCTTTTCATTTTTCAAATTGTACGGTGAAAACAGGTCAACAGAGTGATGAAAAATTAAACAAAGACATAGATAATTATTTTGAAAATGGAACATATTGGATTCCTATTATAAATCAATTAAAGGTTGAAATGACGAAAGACGAGGCGTATAAATACTTGAGCAGCAAGGATGTGGAGTTGGAGGTTTCTGCGAGTTTTCATGTGGAGATTAAAGATCCATTCGCTGCAAAAATAGTAACTTACAGTATGAAATGAAAACCTTACTTTACTGAACTTTGACTCGATTTGTGAACATTAAAAAACCGCCTGTAGGGCTAACTCACAAAAAAGATGATCTCTGAATTCGTCGAGGCTAAAGAAAAACCTGCGTTTTATAAAGTTATAGTTTTCCTCAAATAAAAAAAGGCGACATTTTGTTCAATATTGAACAAAATGTCGCCTTTCTCTTTATACTTTTACTTTGATTATTTCATCAAGGAGATACTTCACACTATCTCCTACTAAAATTTAATAAACCCCTTCACTCTGGAACTGCTTAGTTATCTTTTATTCCACATACGATAAAATCGTTCTCTTCACTTTCAACATGATCCATATTTTCACTTTGAAATCACAGTCAATTCGACTATTAACTGTTTCGTATTCGTTTCTTTCCTAATTTTCTAGTGTTCGAACGCAAAATTTTTAATGCATTTAATGAATCTTCAACCTGACGACGACCGATAAGAGGTATTTTAGATTCATATTTCCTTTGATATCCTTTACCTTTTCGTATTTCAACCATGGACATCACTCGCTCTCCCACGAAATGTTATTATTCTATCCATGGGAAAGGAGAAATATGATAAACAAAAAACAACAGGAAGGGGGTACCCCTTACCTGTTGTCATTTATAGTTGAATATATTAAAGTTTTAAACTTATAAGTGCCTTACGGTTCATATCCCGCAATTCTTGAAAGCCTGTAGCAATTGAAACCTTAGTTTCCAATACTCTGCTTGTGTTAGTTAGAGTTGCATTACTGCTGGCTCTCCCGGGGAGTGCATCTCTTTGCATTCGTTGCACTTTGCCAGGTACCCTTTCCGTCACTTTAACCATTGCAAATCTCCTCCTTTGAATATAGCAGTATCTTATTATACCACATTTCAAACTATAGGTACCAGTGGAAAATCGTGCTCAAATTAATGATATTGGTAATGTCTATTTCGTCAATTTTTGAACCATCACTGGATCGAAGTCCAATCAACAAATTTTTTTTCTGAAAAATAGGAACGATAACTAATTTATCCGTTTCCAAAACAACACCTTCGCCACTCATAAGTTTTTCCACAACACATGTTCTATAACTAGGTTCATTTCCTATTGTAGGAGTGTCATCAATTTCATGAAAGAATAATATCTCTAAACGATTCAAAGCATTTCGTAGGTTATCTTTGGTATGAGTTTCATCTACTTCTACTTTAAACGGAAATAGCTCTAATCGAAACCGGAATTTACTTGTGTACAAACCTACGTACTGTTTTAATTCTTTTTGATAGGCATTCCAGTTCTGAGGAATCACAGTAATCGGTGAAAAATAAGACTCTGTTTGCTTGATAACATCCGAAAAGGCTTGGAATTTAATGGCTGTAGAGTTAATGAACTCAACGTTCCCTTCAATGACCTTCTCAATTTTCCCTCGATGTTGGAATTCAGCACTCCATATCTTAGTGATGCTGGGAGTTTGAAATACGGCCAAGTCTACAAACACAACGAAAGCGGTTAACTGTGTCATTGTTTTCCAATCTCGAAAACTTAGATAACCCGCTATGAAACCAGTTGCGGCAAGTACCAGGTACATCACATAATATGTCTTTCGGATTTTCCAGACATCTTCAGTGAATCGCTCTGGATCCTTGCGAAATTTCAGGACCTCATAAATTAGATAAATGATGAATGTAGTGAAGAATAAACCGAAGTATACATCACCCCCATTTTTATAAAATTTTTGTGCTTTGTAGATCCATGGGTTCACTGTTGTCCAATTAATATGTTGGTACCCCCATCCTAGCAAGATGGCTAAAAAAGTCACTGCAATAGAAATTCCTACGATCCTGCCCCATTTTGAACCTTTAAGCCAGATCCACAATGTTATTACTCCTCCTCGTAAGCTTAAACAGCTATCCTATTTTTAAAAATCTCTTATAACTTAGAGGTCTGAATCCAAAGTATTCATTATGTAAATAATCTTAAGTCAGTCAAAGATTATCTTACTCCATACATGCAAAGATTGTCACCTTATACACACCTGCCTGTTAGTCCGACTCTTACAATATGGACGACCTATTATTTGACTTGCTATTTTTAGCTTGTCAGGAACGATATGTAAATCATGTTTTTAAGAACCCAAAGACCCGCTTAGTTAGCATGAAGTTTTTAGCTTTTGTCATCCTTTTTGGAATCACAACGTCAGGAGTGGAAGTAGTAGGACAAACCTCGCACGCTGGGTGAGGTAGTGTATCGAATTCGGCAAGAGTATTTCGGGCAAAACGTCGTGTTCGTTTAACAACAAGCTCTAAAAAAGAAACCCTTATTTGACATCCTTAAGTAGCTTAAGCTACCTGCCTAATTGGCTGTAGCTGAACCCTGCTATAGGTCTGCCCGATTTTGCCCAGAGATAGCAAAATCGCATTGGCATGAACTATCCTAGTTAATTCAAGCACTAAAGCATAAGCTATCTTTTAATCTGTGGGTTTATACCATCATATAAATTCCTGATTTCATTATAGGCCACACTATATGCCCACTCGTATGCCCTCTCATTGTTAGTATCTTATTGGTTCAGCTATTCCGGTCGACGACGTTAAAAGCGGATTCGGGATTGCTACCTCAGTCTCTTCCTTAAAAATATTCTCATGACATTTTGTCCAAGAGCTGCCTTCGAGTGGCTCTTTTGCCTTTCAGAGAAGAGGTGTGAGAGGTAATCATGATTGTGAGTTCATTGGCATATCAGGCGTTGAGGTTCCACAACCCATACTTTTTCAGAACGTTCTTTGAACTTTTCGGTAGTTTAAACAAGCTATGATCATACAGTAGACATATTGTTCAGAGGAGGTTGGACATCATTGCATATTATACTTGTTGGCGTAAGACCAGAAATCAGTGATCCCCGTTTTAAATTTCATGTATGTGGTACGTTGGAAGAAGTCAAAGAAAGCTCCTTGATCCTGATGCCGGAATGCATCCTGATCCATGAAGATCAAGCCCGAAGCATCTTGCCGTTAGCGGAAGAAATCCCCGTAAAGTTTGTCGTGATTAGTGAGGCGAACAGTCTGTCATCTACAGCCATAAGAAGCTGGACCGCTTTAGGAGCTTCGGACGTATGGATGGACGAGAGCTGGCAAGAAAAGCTACTCGAAGTCCATCAACTAGTGGAGGCAAAGCCTCAGGGGATCGCATTGCCTGAAATGAACTTCAGTAGAACAAGAGAAAGGATCGTTATCGCCGTAGGCAGTGTGTTTGAAGGAGCTGGCAGTACACATACAGCGCTGCTCATCGCTCACTATTTGGCTCGATATGCTAAAACCAAAGTGGCGGTGTGGGAAGGCGGGGGCCGTCCGTGTTTCTCCTTTCTGGAATACATTAAGGAGGGGAATTACTCTAATCATCCCCGTTATGACTTGAACGATGTCGCCCTCTATAAAGCTGAGGTATCCGAGTACTGGATCGGATCGCTCATGAACGACTACCGCTATACCGTGCTGGACTTGGGAAGCCTGCAAACCACCAAGCAGGCAGATCTGTTTGTACAAGCTAGTCTGCCGGTGTTGGTGGGTTCCGGAAGTGAATGGCGAGTGAAGGAGCTAATCTCTTTTTGTCGGGAACATAGCCGTGTGCCGCAGGAATACTGGCGGATTGCTTTGCCCCTGGCGAATGAGCCCAATCGGGAGATGGTGGCGGGATGCTTAAGCGGCAGACCGGTATTTGCACTCCCGAATCATCCAGATCCCTTTCAGCCCCAGGCAAGTACCGACGAACTGCTGGAAGGCCTCCTATCCCCGATTTTACAAAAGCAGAAGAAGCGAGGATTCAGTCGGTTCTTCTAAATCTGAATATTGAAAGACCTGAACTGCTTCAACACTTGAAGCGGTTATTTGTGCTGTTCCCGGAAAGGGGGTGATATCAAATGAATCGACAAGGACATGTAGGGCTGGCCATTTTAGCGGGTTCGGCAGTGCTCTATGTTACGCCAGTGATGCCCATGGTGCCTGCTGCCGTATTGATTTCGGCTGCGGGGATCGGCGGACTGCTGCCCGATCTGGATCATAAGACCAGTACGGTTAGTAATAAGCTCCAGTTCTCGGCAAGGACACGGAAACAACTGAAGGGATTATCCGGTCTGTCCGTGGGCATAGGGATCTTGTGGTTTATCCTGCAGCAGCCGATGCCCTGGCTATGGTTAGCAGGCGGTCTAGTCCTAGCCTTGGCATCCCGTCTGCGGATGCTCCTCTTGAGTGGACTTGGACTGCTCTTCATTGCGGGATATGAACTTTACGGCCTGCATTGGCTCACGCTTTTGGCAGGCGTTGCCATGCTGGTGATGCCTTTTGTCAAGCATCGCGGGATTATCCATAGTCCAGAGTTTGCCGCTGTCTTGAGCGTTGGCGTGGTCTCGTTTACCGCTACGCAGCCCGTTCTGTTCCAAGCGCTCGGCTTAGGCCTGCTAGCCGGGTGGTGGTCGCACTTAGCGGGGGACGCAGTGACGGTGGAGGGTATTCGTTCCGTGCTCATGCCACGGCTTAAAGTGGCGCTGAATATCCTGCGAAACGGCAGTACCGCCGAGCGGTGGATTGCCCGATGTTGTTGGGTGAGTAGTATCGCACTTTGGCTCATTACATTCTATTGAAAGCAGAAGGGAAGAGAAAAAATGAAAATAAAGAAGACAGGGACCCTTGTGATGATGGTCCTCTTTTGCATGTTTATCATGCCGATGATGGCCTATGCTGCTGAGGATAATCCGATCACCAAGATCAAGGAGAAGATGAAGTTCAACTGGAAGGTGCTGGACGGACTGGACTTTGTATTTACACCGATTGGCTTGTTCATCTCTTTAATTACGATTGCCACGCTGATATTTGTGGTGGTCCGAGTCATTATCAAACTAGTCAAGATCAGTACAGGTAAAGGCACCATCAAGGATAAGTGGTTCTGGATTGAAGCGGGTCTGATTGTATTTATTGTATTCCTCTTCATCAGCGGAGCCTTCTTTAGTTTCCTTGAAAATATATACACCTGGACATCTACACAGGATCTTGGAGGTGATAAGTCGACCTCGTTTATCCAGCCAGATCTTCGCAACTTAAGGGGCTAATTCAGCGATGGACAACGATTATATCTCGAAAATGAAAAAAATGTATATCGTCGATCCGGATGTGGTGGACAATTTGAACTGGCTTTTGGTTTTGGCCGGAGCCACAGGAACGATTCTTTGTGTTTTCGCCTTATCCTACTGGCTGATCCGGTTTTTCGCTTTCCTGTTATTGGCAAGCCGGGGGGCTAAAAGTCTGAAGGATACAAAGTTTTGGAAGCGGATGGCGGTGGGGCTGCTGCTGATTTTGTTGTTCATGACCGGCTCGGTATTTACTGTGCTGTCACAGTTTTATGATTATATGGCTATCTGGGGGTGGGGAGATTGAAGAGGCGTATTCGTGTGCTGGCAGTCATACTGTTGATGTTGCTCAGCATGACAACCAGCCTGCTGAATGTAACGGTTCAGGCATCATCCAGTCAGGTTACACAACCATCAGGAAGCAGCGCGGTAAAACTGGCCTCTGCACTACCTACGCCGACAATTGCACCGCCTGGCACAGCGGAACCTGCGGAGAGAGAAACGAGCTGGTATATACCCGATTGGGTAGATGACATGATTCAAAAAGTCGATGATATGATCCAGTCGTTTAAGGATCTCATGTCCGGCAAGCTGATCAAAGATGCCATTGAAGGACTCATTGTTTTGCTGGTGGACGAACTGATGTCTCCCCTCTATGATGCCTTTGCCAAAAGCTACTTGTTCACGCCGCAAATTGCCGAAATTGCCATGGTGCAGTCGGGCTGGTCTCTGTTTATGATCATTGGTCTCGTGTTACTCTTTATCGGGATTTCGTGGCTGACCTTTAAAATCATTCAAGGCAAAAAGGACCTGGGCAGTTTGCTCAAGGTCTTTTTCATTTGTTTTGTCGCTACCTATTTCTCATTGACGGTGCTGAATATCGCCAATGTCGGCATCAACTGGATGGCCAGCAAGATGTTCGAGGGCATTATTGGCACCAGCGGGATTGCCTATGAGGGGCTAGAGGGTCAGCAGATTTTAAAAGCGATGATTGTCGGTTCGGATGGAATTACGGAAGCCTCGTATGCGGCGCAAACCTTGGGTGAGCTTACTGTATCCACAAGCGGAGGGATCTTTAGTCTGCTCAGTTATTTGTTACTGGTGGTGCTGCCTTTGTATGTGGTAGCGGTACTCAAAACGCTGGTGCTGATGTTTATGGCCATCCTGGTGAATCTGTGGATTACCCAATCTGCTTATACAGGGAAACTGGAGACGATGATCGGGTATGCGAATTTGTATTTGCGGACCTTACTAGTCGGCCTGATCTGTGGTTTACATTGGGCTATTTTTGTCAAAATGCAAACGGACTACGGTGAGGGAACCGGCTTTTCGGCTGCAATTGGGATTCCGCCGATCATTTTCGCCATCCTCAGTGCGCTGGCCTTGCTGGTCTTCTTCTTCTTTTTCTGGTTAAAGCCACTGATGAAGGCCACCCAAAACCCGATGACGCTCAATGGAGCCCAAGTGGTGGAGTCGATGGGGAAATGGGGAGAACGAACATCCACTTCACTCGATTCCATGGGCAAGCGAATGGGCTCGGAAGGGGTTCAAAAGAAGGCGCTGAGCATGCAGGAGGCCAGTAAACGGATGCAGAACGCAGCGGAACGCATGCGTACCCAGCGCAGTGTCGGCAGGGACAAAATGGTATCCAGTCTCAGCGGAGGGCTGTCCGAATCGGTGCAAGGGATCGCCTATCATGAGCCGGAAGAGTGGCTGGAAGAAGGCGGTCAGGTCCATGTTGATATCGAGCATGAACTGGCATTTGGGGAGTCGGAAATCAAATCATCGGCGCTGAACATTTCCACAGTTCTGGGGGAGGAAGGCTTTCGAAGTGTTTCCCTGCTGCAGGCTCCTGTTGCCCAGCGCAAACAGTTGACGAAGAAGCTAAGTACCCTGAAGAAAGAATACCAAGACGATGTACAGTGGGACGAGCGTACCGGCGAGTTGATTTTGGCCGGTCATACCCTCGATATGCTGCCGCAGCTGGAACAGGATGGGTTTGATGTCTCTGCTATACGTGAGGGTATGTACAAGGATGGAGCTTTTGTGGATCTGAATAGTGCACCACAAATTACGATGCTGAAAGACACCACCGAAGCCGAGCAAGCGGTGAAACAAATTAAAGAAGCCTTGCCGCTGTATACCCAGGCCAAACTGCCCCAAGGCAAAGCTTCGGCGGCGTACCATGCACTGCAGGATCGCGCCGATGAATACCCATGGGTCAAAGAACTGCTGCTGGAGCAGGGGGCACTATGGTTGCCGGATGATTATCTGGAAGAAGCCACTGAAGTGCTGGAGGGGATGTTGGCCCAGACCACCCGGAAGATCCGATATAACTTCCCGCGCCACTCTCGGTTTGCTGCCACCATGGTGGAGGCATGGGAACGATCCGGTTCAGTGAAGGGGCTGGTGGAAGTGTTGGAACTTGCTAACGACGAGTCTCATGTCTATGTCCCCGAGGAACATCTGAGTGAATTTCAGAAGGCGTATGACAGTTACCGGAAAGACCGCATCCCCTACTGGCGTGCCAAAGACGGTGCGGTCTATGTCATTAAGGACCGCGTACCGGTCAACTATGGGCAACCGCCACTGGATGGACTGGATATGGGAAGCTTTGAAAAACTGCAAAAGGAAATGCTGCATCGGCATGAGAAGCAGCGGATCAAGGAAAGTCAGAAGGCAAAAACAGCAGGAACCCCGGAGAAAGCTCAAGACGCTGGGAAACCGAAAGACAAAGGGCAGGTGAAAGGCAATGGATCAGGATCAGCAGGAACGGGAAGATGAGCTGCTGCGGGCTAGCTTTATGGGCGATATCCGTGAGGATGTACAGTTTTTAGGATTGTCCCTGACAGATATCGGCTGGATTGTGGGAACGACGCTGGTGATCGGGGGCTTCCCCTTTCTGGTCCCGTTCCCGGTGATGTTCAAGATGACCTGGATTGTAGTGATCTTCATGGTGAGTACGCTCGGGCATATGCTCAAGTGGCCGTATCGCCTGAAGCGTTACATCCATGATGTACAACAAAAAAAGGAAGGAACCGGGGAAGACCTCGGTTCCTTCCTTGGGGTGGAGGAAGACGGCTGGCTGTACCGCAGCGGGAAGACCTTGCATGTGGTTTCCTCATTAACTGCGGCCCCGTGGAAAACGGCGGTATTTGCGCAAAAACGGACGCGAATCGGCGGGTTTGAACAGTTTCTGCGTGCGCTTGTGCAGGAAGGCTTCTCTGCGCAAATCTCGGCAGAGCAGATCCCGGATGTCCGCCATGATTTATGGAATCAGAAACGAAATCGTCCGGCGGCAAGTGAAGGCATCCAGCAAATGAAGCTGAACCGGATCGAGATGTGGGAACGGCTGGCCCGAACTGGGAAGGCGCTGCGCAGTGAATATACGCTGACCCTCACCACCTCAGAATCCAAAATCAAGGTCAGGGAACGAGCAGATGAACCGGCAGACCTGAATCCGGAGGAGCTGAAGCGGTTCCGATTGCTGAGTGAACTGCAGGAGAAAAAAGATCGCGTGCTCAATACACTCACTTCTCATGGAGGGCATAGCACAACCCTATTATCCGGATTTTCACTGCCGGAGATCTTGGGACGCTGGTGGGACCGGACCACTTGGGAAGCTTGGAAAATGGATGAAGGCTCATGGGCTGAACCCAGCCTGTCTATCGAATTTGAGGAGTCAGATCAGCAGAAAGAGCAGGAGGAGGTTGAGGTGGGAGGGCAAGCTGAAGAGCGCTCGATATTTAGCCCATCACTAGTCAAATTCATGCAGGGTGAACCCGAGGGAGACGAAACAGAAGCCGAGGGAATCCCTGAGATTAATGAGAAAGCTCCCCCCGCGCCATTGGTGATAGAGGAAGGGATTCCCGAGTCGTTTGGGCTGAGCAAGCTGAAGCTCAGAAGATGGCCGATGGCTAAGTGGCTGCAAAGCTGCAAAAAAGGGTTCTCCATTCTCCGGACAAAATGGAAACATGTTATTCTTCCTCGTTTCCGCAACTGGGCGCGGAGCTGCCGTGTGGGCTGGCACAATTTCCGAACCCGAAAAGGTGAAGTTCCAGCAATCGCATTGGAGCCTAA